>CAZARW010000091.1:0-9685 GCA_964487645.1 uncultured Prolixibacteraceae bacterium | reverse complement strand
TATGCGCATCGAAGAGCTTGAACGTTTTCTGAATGCCGATTTGAATTATAAATAACACACTGTTATTGACTTAGAAAATAAAGAGCAGTTGAAATAAAATAAGAAGCAACAAATATTGCTCAATTCAATATTTGTTGCTTTTTCCTAAAATGTGTCTGTCAATCGTAAATAATTAAAAAGCTTGAGGTCCTAAAAAGTCGATCACAGCATTATAATCCGAAAGTTGCACTTTATCCTGTAAAGTCGAAAGCTTATACCCTTCAACTACCACTACTTTGAAGGTATATAAACCATCAGGTGCTGCGGTAGTGTTTTCATTAAAATCGACCCATCTGATAATAATTTCAATTTGACCTATCATCGCATTAAAATCAAGATACTCTGTGTTTCCACTGTTAAGCCAGGTATAAGGCAACTGACTGAAACTCATATAATCGGTATCCTCATTTTTAATCATATAGACCAAAACTGCACCTTCGTAAAATATTTTTTCTGTAATTTCGGGTACAATCATTGTAGTTGTATACCCGTTAACATCGCCATCCCATTCTTCGGGATAAATGTCGTAAATAGCAACTCCAACATTAGCATCCTGGCCATCACGGCCATCAATCCCGTCGCGTCCATCCATTCCGTCTGATCCCGGAGGGCCTACACATGCAAAGCTCATAGCCAGCACAATAATTGTTACAAACGATAAGAGTGTTTTCATAATATGAGAATTTTTAGGGTTATATCATAATTGCATCATAATTCAATAATCGAGCCATAAATATTATGAATACTAAAAAAATGCTTTAAAAGGAAAGAGGCCGGCAGAAATCCATCTGCACAGCCTCAAGGATTGATTGAAGAAAACAAATCTTTTAAAAATATCGGGGAGACATTACTCTGTCGTTCATAAACGAGAAATTGTAACTGAGAAATATTTCGTGGGATCCCGAGTTATATTTTTTTAAACGCGAGTTATTCATATCATATGAATATCCTAACTGAAACCGTTCGTCAATTTCGAGGCGTACATGTGCAGCTATAGCATCGCCAAACCTATAGCTTAAACCAAACCATACCCTTTCGAGCACTATAAGTGTAGCACTTACATCAAGCGAAACCGGAGCACCGTTTACAACACGAGCCATTGTACTGGCTTTAATTTTCCACACTGGATCGTTTATCGAAAAAACATAACCAGCAGTTAAAAAATAATGTCGTTCTTCGCGCCCTAATGCTTCGAGTGTATTATCGTGTGCCTTATAACTGTTGCGAATAATTTTAGGAATTGAAAAACCTAAATAATACTTTGTCGTAAAATAATAAGCTCCAATACCAAAGTTTGGCAAAAATTTACCATCGTTATCGTTTGCTATAAGATAAGGATCCTGTTCGGTCATTATCAATGATAAAAGGTCGATATCGAAATAATTCAATCCGGTTTTTAGTCCAAGTGACAAGACTTTGTCTTTTTCGAGAATGAAAAATTTTGAATAATCGACATACAAACCGGTTTGATTAATGGGTCCAATGTTGTCGTTTATCAAAGTTACACCAACGCCCACATCGTATTTAAAAAATGGTGAACTGTAAGTAATTGTTGATGTTGTCGGACTCCAATCCATACCTAACCATTGTTTTCTGAATGTGCCATTTACATTCATTACCCCCTTACTCCCGGCATAAGCGGGATTAATAATTCCGGGATTGTTAAGATACTGAGTAAACATAGGATCTTGTTGAGCAAAGAGTTTTGTTCCGACAAATATCAGAATACAAAGGAGAGTATATTTCAGAATCGTTCTGCTCATTGATTACATTCTTTATCGCTCAAGGTATAATCCACCCTGTTTAATTTTATTGCCCGAATATTTTAGCACGTAATAATAAACCCCAACCGGCAGTTGATTCTGACTGCCAAATACATGCTTGACATTTGAGAATCCATTCCACCGGTTATTGTAGTTTTCTTTTTCAAATACTTTATTTCCCCACCGGTTATATACTGTAAAATGATTTTCGGGGTAGCGCTCAAGTCCTTGAATCACATAAAAATCGTTATATCCATCATCATTAGGAGTAAATACCTGTGGAGGAATAACAACATCATCTACATTTATAAGCACACGTGCAGTATCGCAAGAGTTGTTATGATCGCATACGAGATACAAAAAAGAATCGACTCCCATAAAGTTAAAGTCGGGACGGTAATCCACTCCATAGTTTTCAAATTCGACACTTGCATAACCCGACTCGGGGCTTTTGATAATTTGCAATGTATGCGGAAGCATTGTTGTTGAATCGTTTGCAAGTACATCAATCCACACAGGTATGTCTATCGCAGTATATGCAGTATCGTCGACCGCGTATGCAAACCATCCTTTTTCGACATAAAATGCCCAGGCTTTTTTATTTAAACAACCGTTCTGGCCTACAATAGTAACCATTAAATAAAAATATCCGTTGGTTTTCCAATGAACTCTAATTTCGTTATCGTTATCACCAGGACGATCGATAAGTTCAATAATTCCGGTAGTGTCTTTAAATAAAAAACCGGGGTCGGTATAAATTTCCCAGATATAATCAATCGCTTCGGGTTCAGGTTGTACCCTGTAATCACGTATCATTCCCTGACTAACAACATGCTGAATATTTTGTGCATATACAAAAATCGGAAATATTACGTATAGTAATACACATAGAAATATATATACACTGAGTTTATTCATGAAAAAGCTAAGGTTACACTGGATTATTGAAAGTATAAAAAAGACAATTGCTTCGGCAACAAAATATTGTTGCCGAAGCATGTTTGTCTTTAAAGTATTTCTTCCAAATCTGAAATAACAGGCATTACACTTATACGGTGTTCAACCTTGTCGTTTTGGTGATTTGAATCGCCTAAATGAGTCTGTTCTTCTTTTTGGTTTCGAATCTCGAGAGTAACAATTTGTTCGGTTCCGGCATAATTTTTTACAAGTACATTCACAATTACTTCATTGTATGATGCAGGTACATAGTAAATATTAACATCGTTTGCCGGAATTGAGTGCGAATTGCTTGCCATAACAGAAACAATTTCGACATCAAGGTTCCAATCGGGATCGATACTTACAACAGGTTCAAACATCCAACCAAGGTTTCCTCCTTCGCGGCGGACCCTAAACTGAAGGTTTGTGTTTCCTACGCTATATTCGGTATCCAGTGGATTAAAACCGCTATTTGGGTCAATTTGCGGGCAACTTTGGGTATTATCACTCGGAATGTTCTCACTTAAAAGATCGAACATGTTGGGCTGAGGAACAATGTGAAGCCCTCGTCTTACCGAACATCCTCCGGGATTGCTAACTTCAATCCACAAATAATACATATATTGCGACGCTCCGTTATTCCATAATACCTGTACTGTTGCAGTATTTTCTCCATCGGGAACAACTCCCCGGAAATCATCCAAAAAATCAAACTCAAAAACAGACCCATCATCAAGCATCGAGTTTCCATCAACATCGGCACTCATATAAAATGAGTACTCCACCCCCGAGTTTAAACCATTTACAACATATGTGTACATAGCTCCTTCGTATGGATGTGTTGGAGAACTTTGTGCTCTGCCCAAAAAAGGCAAAGCACAAAGCATAGCAAATACAATCAATTCCTGAATGCGGGTCATTCAATTAAACATTTGTTAGTTTATACCAAAAGTTCCAACAGTTGGCAGTGGCGAAACATAAATTGTAGCTGAGTTTGCTCCAACAGTGTTAGCATCGGTTTCTAAACCACCAACATCAGCAGTATTTTCACCAATATTCAACACAATTGGCCTTTCGCTATCGGTAGCAATATTATCAACCTGTACCCGAACATAAAGCAAGTCGCTGTTAAATTGTTGGGGAGCTGACATTGCAGTAAAGCTTGCACCATCGGTTGATACTTCCCAGTTACCGGTTGCACTACCGTTATCAATTGAAAATTCGCTTGGGTTAAATGTCCATTGTGATTCAACATCAGGACTTGCTGTACGTACAACTTTGAAATATGCATACATATAACCATCGTCCATAACATCACCCAACGACTCGGCTACTCTGTCTTCGCCAACTATAGGAGGACACTCAGCTGCAACCGAAGTGCCTCCGGCAATTGCTGCAAGTCCGGCAGGTGTAATACTACCATCATCAAGACTCAATGCAAGTACATTGAAGTTTACAGTATAATCTACAGCTTCGATAGGATTAATAACCAAAGTACGATGGATAGAACAGTTATCGGTTTGATCAGTAATTTCAATCCATAAATAAAATTCACCGGCAGCAGCCGATCCGGTATTCCATGTAACCGGAAATTCAACTACACCACCTGCAGGTACAGATTGAGACGATACAGCACTTGCAGCATATAATGACGATGCATCGTGAGTTAAATCACCTGCAACGTCGTTAATACCCATTGAGTATGTATCGCCCTGAGTTAAACCATTTACGGTGTAGGTAAATGTTGATCCCTCCATAGGAGTAACAGCGGTATTTGTGCTTTGAGCAAACACACCGGCACTAATTGTCGACAACAATGTCGCTAAAATAATAAGTAAAAAACTCTTTTTCATTTTGATAAGATTTAAGTAAAACATTTATTTAAATTATAACCATATGTATATGTTAAGTGTGTCATATTTTGTTAAAAATCAAATTCTCCAACTGTTGGCATCCGTTTTATCACAACTTTCGAACTATGATTTTCGTTTGAGCTTTGGAGGCAACCATCAACTCTTACGTCAATAATTTCGAATGTAACTTCTACTTCATCAGAATTCTGATTAAGCAATAAAAATGTCATGGCATATGATTTGTCTCCTGCCTCAACCAATACATCACCCTGAAGGGGAATGCTTGTATCGAGTAAATCAGGATCGGCGCTAATTGAATAATGAAAACTCCACTCAAGATCATGCTCGGTAAGACACGAAATAGAGTACATTACAGTTGATTTTCCGAGCTGAAAATCGTGATTGTACGAACTAAAACCGAGCGATGTATCGGTATCGGGGCATTTTTCGGTTTCAAATGGTGTTATTTCAACCACGGGATCAACAACATATAAAGCTGCTGTATCCGAAATGGTCTGAAAACACCCGTTTTGAGAAATAAGAATACATCGAAACATGTTGTTGTTTATTATTCTCGGTTCAAGTATTTGTAATGAATCGTTTGCAAATCCGCGGTAAGCCTCATCGTCAGTAATATCATTCCACGTTAGCCCCTCGTTTGTGCTTATTTGCCATTGAGGTATATCGGTTTCGTTAACAGCCTGAATCGAAAAATATGCTTGGTTGCTTTCATTACAAACATAACTATCAGCTATCTGCCGGATAAATTCAGGTTCAACATCGTCAAAAATTTGCAACTCGGCAGGGTTTGAATACACTGTACCACAAATATTTTGTATTGCAGCAAGCCTGTACTGATAACCGTTCATTTGATGATTAAGCCCGTTTATTGTAAGAGTTTGTGAATTTACACCGGTATATGTTTGATTATTTTCAATATCGGCCCACTGAACTTGTTCGCCGGGAGTTAACACCTGCCACTGATAATAATCGGAATACTGTGCTGATGCGGTAAATAATGCTGAGCCGTTTGCACATACTGTAGTATTTGCAGGTTGAACTGTAAATACCGGTGGGGGATTATCAAGCGGAGTTAACGAAACAATGTTGCTGCTGTTCATCGCATTTTTTATTGAATCGGCTCCGGGATATTCAGCTTTTGCTCTCCGACGGTAAAACGTTTTTGTTATCGGGCGTTCTGCACTATAAATATTGAAAATTGCTCCATCTATATTATAAAAATTCACACTATCGGTACTCGATTGCCATTGGTATGTAATAAATGCGCCACCACCGGGCACACTTGCATCAGCAATACTAATAAAGGGTTCGGGATCGATACTCTGGCATAAAACCTGGCTTGCTGCAATTGCTCCTGAATTGACACTTGATGCAAGAATAATTTCACCACACTGATATTCCGATAAATCGGGCGAATATTCAGGCATTGGAAAAGCATCAAAGAAAACATCAATTCCAACAATATTTTGCTGAATATCAAAACCTCCGGCTCCAGATGAAGCATCGTAAAAGTTTATTGCATCGCCTGCATAACCAAAAATTGCATTACCATTTACATTTTCCGAAAGGTTTTGTACGTAAAATTTTCCGGCTCCGGTAACTATACCTTCGTTATGTAAGTTTTGGGTTCGTACTACACCTGTCTGTCCATTTGTAAATATTCGAGAAGCTTTATTTTCAAGGGTTCCGTATGGTAAATAAATTAAACCGTTGTTGATAATACTTGCGTTGTTTTGGAAATCAGAACCAACAGCCGAAGAAAACAAAGCACAATTGTTTATAACAACACCTTTGTTAATAACACCTTCTTGATTAAACCACAACTTTGTACTTAATATTTCAATTTTCCCATTGTTGGTTATATTGTTTTGGCCATTATATTCGAACACCTTTAGCCAAGCCTCGTTATGTATGCATCCCTGCCCCGAGAGTTGCCCGCCGATTGTTAATAAACCACCATTATATATAGCCGATGTCAAACTGTTTAAAGTAAGAGACGACCCCCAGTTTATAGTTCCCTCGCAATTCAAAATGTATCTATTATGCTCGAGCACCGTGCCGGCTTTTACATTAATAACTCCTCCATAATTTTCGAGACTCCCTTTAAAATCTGGAATGAGATTTAAAGAAGTTGTAGTATTAAAGTTGTATATAACTCCCTTAATGTTTGAATAAGTACCTACAAACACTCCCCCCTGATCGATACAAAGAGCACTGGTAGCATCTATATCTGATATTGATCCGGTAAATGTAATCCCCGAAGGTACATACAACACCGTATCGTTAATAATCTTAACATTTTGTGCATCAATTGCAATATCAGTTCCAACCGTTTTAACAGCTGAATAGCGAGTAAGAGCTTGTTGCGGAGTTAACAAACAATCAGAAGGTCCTGTGGTACATTGCGCATAACTGGTTGCAGTAGTCATTAACAACATGCATACAAATACTATTGCAGGCATTTTTAATACATACAATAATCCATTCTTCATTTTTTCCTTCTTCTCAATCATCCTCCTAACACAAATTCAAATAGTGTAAATGAATTTGGTAAAATGAAACAAAAAAATTGCTGAGTTGAATTATCTGACTCTGAAAAGTGCTTGTATAAAATTTACAAATCGATTAATTGAATATCAAACTCCTCTTTCTATCTTTCTGCTTCATACTTTCGATCGGTTTTTAATCGTATAAATTTACGAAACCTGAAATCCTTTAATTCTTTCTTTAAAATTTTCGTTTTACCCGAATAAAATGAGCTTAAGACGAAAAAATTGCGTGAATAAATAGAAAAAAAAGTGATATGAAAAATTATTTTGACGAACGGCGGTTTTGATATGATAAAAGGAGGTTTTGCTGTTACAAAAATATTTTCACTTTTTGTTTTTAACTCTACTTACACAAAAACTGCTTACATATAGCTTATCAATATATTTTATTTATATGGTTTCCCATAAAGCTATCCATAGTGGAATAGCCAAAATACAGAGTAAATAGCTCAGCAACATAATACTACCGGTTGCCTGTTTATCGCCTCCGTATGTTCGTACCTGCAGAATAAGAGCAGTAGCAGGTGCTGCAGCCGACTCAATTATTATTAAACTCGCAAGTAAGGGATTGCTCTGTTTTAAACCAATTAAGTATAATAATGCAATAGTGGCTAAGGGAGTAAACAAAAATTTAATGCTGGTAATGCGTATAATATCAAAAAACGGAGGCCATTTTTTTAACGATATAGTCCCCAAAGTGGCACCAAGCACAATATTCGATACCGGTATTGTAGCTTCGCCCACCAACGAAACCGAATCGAGAACCATATGCGGAACATAACGATGTAAACCACTCAACACAAAAAGCACTGTACCAACCGATACAACAAAAGGGGGAGTAATAAACTCTTTTACCTTAATTTGTGAAAAACTACGCCCTGTTATCAGCACTTTACCCAAACTCCAGGCAACAGGGGTAAATCCGATAATAAACAAGAAACTGTACACTAAAAAATCGGAGAATTGATCAGGAAATATAAAGCGTCCGATAGGTAGAACCAAATAAATTGCATTTTGCATACTGGCTAATGGAAACAAATGCTGTTTTTGTTTAAAACTTTTTGGGAAAAACAAATACCCCATGCCTAAACCAAAAAAAATCATGGCAAGACACGACAAAGGAAGTAACCACCAATCGGGTATTTCGTGCGGATCGAAATTGCTCACAAAACTCGAAAACAACAAACAAGGCAACAATATGTTAACAGTAATATCGGCCATCGACTTAATATGCTGCTGTGTAATAACTTTTTTACGTACCAGCAAACCCGAAACAAATATGATAAGAAAAATACGCCCTACTGCTTCGAGCATAATAAAAAACGACGAAATGAATGTTGATTCCATTAGCTTTTAAGATTCTATTTTGAAATACAAAACTAAAAAACTGTTAACACATTATGCATGCATATATGTTTTTTACGTAAAACACACAGCAAACATAGTATTTGTATTAAACCTTTGGCTATTACTTGTAAAGAGATTTTTCAAATTAAAGTTTTTTATTATTTTGATGAAATCATTTGTAATTAAAAAAATCGGATTTATGAAAACATGTATCACGTTAATTGTTTTGCTGTTAACCTTAAGCACAACAGCACAAAATATTGTATTACCACAAGCTCAAAAAACAGGTGGCTTGCCTTTAATGGAAACATTAAATAAACGAAATACAGTACGTTCGTTTCAAACAAAAGAGCTTACACGGCAACAACTCTCAAATTTGCTTTGGGCAGCCTGGGGTATTAATCGCGAAAGTGGAAAACGTACAGCACCTTCGGCCCGAAATTTTCAGGAAACCGATGTATATGTCCTTCTTAAAAGTGGAGTGTATATTTACAATGCACAAAAAAACGAGTTAACTTTTGTGTCGGATAACGATGAACGCGAATATGCAGGTACACAAGATTTTATTAAAGATGCTCCGGTTCAACTTGTATTGGTAAGCAATCTTGACCGAATAAGCGGAGGCTCATCGGGTAAACTCAATACTGCTTATATCGATGCCGGATATATTTCGCAAAATATTTATTTATGGTGCGCTTCAGAAGGGCTTGGAACCGGCGCCCGGGCAATGATTGATCACGAAGTTTTAGCGCCTAGACTCAAATTAAATTCAACTCAGAAAATTATTATTGCCCACAGTGTAGGATACATAAAATAAGCAATAAAACACAATATGCAGAGATTCATCTTCTTTCTCGGATCTCTGCATTTACTGGTTTCAAATTCGGAATCCATATCTCAAAACCTGTTTTTATTCATTGTATCTATCATTATTTCTCTCTCATTATCAAATGTTTTGTATATTTAATTTTTGATAATAAACAACACCAATATGCAAAAAAAAATATCAAAATATTTAGGAGTCATTTTTATCTGCACCGGCATTACCCTGGGGATTGTTTTAATTCTTTCATATCATCATAAAAAAAAGACTCATACAAAACTTGTATCTGAAAGAATACTCCTGAGTTCCGCACTTTTTTCCACATAAAAAACTTAACTTTCATTAAATCAA
>CAZARW010000090.1:0-9723 GCA_964487645.1 uncultured Prolixibacteraceae bacterium | reverse complement strand
TGCCCTGATGGGCAATTGATGTTTTGGGCAGTATTTCAAACAAACAGCCCCCGTTAAAAACAGCACATTTGCAAACCCAATGAAAAAATCGGTTTGCAAAAAAGCTGTTTTATCTATCATCTACTGTTTTAAAGTCAAAAAATTAAATACCGAACAAAGAAAATAATGTTAAATATTAATTACATGGGTAACCTTTTTGCATTTCACAGAATTAAAGGTAAAATGTTACGTCCAAACTATCATTTACAATACTATACTTAGACTTTCTTATACTATTTAAACTGATTTTAAATTTATAATTTACTTGTGGTGATAAAAAGTTTATTATATTTGCTTCACAAAAACATTACATTCCTTATTTTATCCATAGCCTAAATAATAATCAATAAATAGAGTCGTAAATGTTTTTCATTTTCACTGAAAAAAGAAAAGGGTAACGCATAAATGCATTACCCAATTATAAACCCGAAGCAAAGGGTGTTTGCTTTGCTGGCACCCTTTTGTTTCACAAAACTAAAAAGTATTAAAAAAGTAAAGAATTATTTGATCTTGTTCCTGTTAAGTACAGGAATGGTTGTGTTTAACTCTTGCTCGAAAGAAGAAGTCGCAGCGCAAGAAGAGTTTCAACTAAATGATGGAATTACCATTACCAATGGTATTTTAACCTTTGCTACAGTTGATTTGTATGACGAAACCATTCAACAGTTAAGTTCTTTTGACAACGAAAAAATGAACCGTTGGGAGAATGCTTACAACTATCTTTCTTTGCGTTCTGAAGATGCTGATCCTGCTTTGATTTCGAGGATTGGCAATATCTTTGCAACCCTGCTAAATCCCGAAAAGGAAATCATTATTGAAGGAAATCATTTCAAACTAGATTTTGAAAAAGAAACCATCACAAAACAAAAATGGGATGAATTAAGTGAACTTAGCAATTCTGGTGAAAGTAAGACCTTCTACTTCAAAGATGACGTTAATATCTTCGATGAAAATCCTTCACTCAAATCAACGAATGCTGATGCTTGTCCCTATGAAGGAAGACTTTGGGTTTAACGGAATGCTTGTTAATGGCCATGCACAGTACCGCTTGGAATATGACTCATGGACCATATTCCGCCATGTGAGAGCTGAAATTGAACCAATTGATTACCCAGTAAGAGTATGGTTGTCGATAAATGCAGGAGATGAAAATAGGTGGAACAGACTTAATGAAAACGAATGTTCAAAAGTTGCTAATAGCATCTCTTTGGGTGGTTCGAGTGGAAGCTCTAGCATCATTTCTTATGACATGTATAATGGAACAAGCAGACTGGAGGCGTATAATTTTAAAGTGACCTTTAGTGCCCGGTCGCAAACCACACCAACAGACGACAAAGATACATGGGACATTTACCTGGATTGTGCAACAGTGAATTGCCCATAATTAGATACATTAATATTAGTCCATTAATCATCTTAATGGGCTACTTCAACATTAAAATTGCATGAAAAAACTTATTAGCAGCTTACTCTTTCTTTTGTTGATATCCGCTTGCACTACCCCGGTTACACTGGAGTTTGAACAATATGAGCCCGAAGTTTCAGTGAACTGTTTGTTTACCGTCACCCGGTATTTCAATGTGAATGTAACCTATTCAAAAATTAAAACCGATACTGCCGACTTTAAACATGTTGACAATGCAACGGTGACCATAAAGGCAATAAAAGCAAATGTTGTTCATGAATTATTTTATCATGGCAATGGCGATTATTGTGATACAACTTTTTATCCCCAATTCGGCGAAGCCTATCGGCTAAGTGTGCAGGTACCCGGCTTTGAACCCATGACGGCTACCGATTCGTTGCCTTCTCTGCCAATTGTAACCAATATTCGTAGTTTATTAACTGACCAACCATCTTCAGAAGGAGCAAAGGGATATAAAACAACGCAACATTATATTACAATTGCCGAAAATGGAGAAGAAAACAATTATTTTGAGCTTTGGGCTTCAGCATTCGATTATAGTGGCAACAGGTTTTATATGGAAACATTGACCAGCGATGATCCGGTTATCACCAATGAACAGGCCAACGAATATTTCAAAGGGACCTTAATTTTTAGCGATGAACTTTTTAATGGGGATACGATAACCCTTTTTTGTGAACAAGCAAGGTGGCCTGGAGTTGATGACAAATGGATAGGCCGTATGAGGGTGATTGCCTTATCGGAGAAATATTACCGTTTTAGCCGGATGTACCGCTTGCACAGGGCAGGTTCGTACGATATAGTTTACCCTGTTGAGCCTGTAATTATGGAATCGGGCATTGAAAATGCCTATGGCATTTTTGCCGGGTACACCGCAACCGATTTTATTTATAACCCAACCAACCAACCCTTACCTGAATAGCATGAAACGAAATATTTTAATTCGCCTCATTGGGCTGACACTACTAATATTCCTGTTTGCAAACACAACTGTTTCGGGTCAACGAAAAACTATTTCAGGTTTTGTGCTCGACAAAAATTCAAGAGAACCATTGATTGGGGCAAACGTATATGTTAAAGAAACCTATCTTGGAACAACAACCAATGCATACGGTTTTTTTTCGTTGCAAATACCCTATTATTCTGGCAGGCATTTAGCTATTTCATTTACAGGATATGCCCCACAAATTTACCTGATCGACTCAGTTGAAATAGATGGAACATTTTACCTTGAAGGTGGTGTCAACCTGGAAGAAGTTGGTGTGACCTATAAGAAAAAAATGGAAGAAAAAGCCGAAATGAGCATGTTCCATCTTCCGTTGGAAGAAATTGAGCTGATGCCCCAACTTTTTCAGGAAGATTTGATCAAATCAATTCAATTTCTTCCTGGCATTCAGGGCGGAAAAGAGGGCAGCGCGGGAATGTATGTCCGTGGTGGCGAAAGCGAACAAAATCTGGTTCTTCTCGATGACGTTCCCATTTACTATGCCAACCATGCCGGTAATTTGGTTTCCACTTTCGATAATAATACCATAAAAGATTTTTCACTCTATAAAGGCGCTTTTCCTGCACGTTATGGTGGCAGAATGTCGTCGGTTTTAGACATCAGAATGAAAGAAGGTGACAAAAACAAGTACCATGGGGAAGTTGGTCTGGGTATTATTTCAGGGAATGTTTTTATTGAAGGCCCTATTGTAAAAGACAAGGCATCGTTTTTTATTTCGTACCGGAAATTCTGGCCTTCTTATTTATTGGACATTATTACCAATGGAGAAACCAACTATAGTTTTTCTGATTTAAGCGGAAAAATTGCGGCAAACCTATCGGAAAAAGATAAACTGACAGCCAGTTTTTACAGGGGCGGTGATGTGTTTCAGGTTGCAAGAAAAAAAGAAGAGGAAGGAGATCCATATTCAACTTACACAACCGATTGGAGTAATATTGCAGCATCGTTAAAATACACCCGAAAGTTAAACACAAAATTATTTGCCGACCTCACAGGGTATTATACAAAATACAATTACTTGAGCGAAAATGTAGGGTATTATAAAGAGGATGAAGACACCGTTTACAATAAATTGTTCACAAATTATTCATCAATGATTGAGGATTATTCTGTAAAAACAGAATTTGAGTACTATTACTCCACCCAGCTCAAATTAAGATTTGGAGGACAATTTACCAAACACAATTATTTGCCGGGAGCCAGTCAGTACGGATCAACCGGAATTATACTTGATCTTCGGGATACAGTTAGTTTCAGTCGTTTGGCTTCTGTTGAACCATCGGTGTTTGTTGAGACTCACTACTCTCCCAATAAAAACCTTAATTGCAACATTGGATTAAGAAACTCATACATTATTGGAGAAGATTACAGTTATCCTTTTTTCGAACCCAGGGTATTGGTCAGTTACAACATCGAAAAGCTTTTTGCAATAAAGGCATCGTATGGCTTAATGACACAAAACATTAACAGACTTAATTATTCCGGCACTGGTTTTCAGAATGACATTTGGCTTCCACCAACTGACATAGTGAAACCTGGAAAATCGAATCAGGGGGCTATCGGTTTGTTTAAAACCCTGGATAATGGAAAATACGAAATCAGCCTTGAAGCCTACTACAAAACAATGAGTAACCTGATTGCCTTTAAACCTGGTGAATCGTTTTTTGGCGGGAATAAGAATTGGGACGAAAAAATCGAAACCAATGGCATAGGAACAGCCAACGGGATTGAACTTTATGTACAAAAAAAGGAAGGCAAGCTGAAAGGATGGGTGAGTTATACCTTGGCAAATTCAATCCGCCATTTCGAAGATATAAATAACGGGAAACCATACCCGTTTAATTACGATCGGAGGCACGATTTTACGATTGTGGCAAATTATCCATTAACTAGTAAGTGGACACTATCAGGAACTTTCGTGTACGGATCGGGTTATCCAATCACAATAGCATTTACAGAATATCTGGTGCAAAATTATGACCGCAATTATTCTGTAAATAATTACAAAGGACTAAATGCCTACAGAATGGAAGACTATCATCGTATGGATTTGGGATTAACATATAAAAAGCAAAAACGGAAAACTGAACGTGTTTGGAATTTTAGTATTTACAACTTATATAACCGGAAAAATCCATACTATTATGAGTATTTCAACACTAATAGTGGCGTCAAACTGTACAAATACTCTATGTTCCCGATTTTACCTAGTATAAGTTATTCTGTGAGATTTTGATATAAGGAGCCTGCTATATCGAGTAGGCTTTTGTTGAATTACAATCTTTGAAAATTGCTCCAGAGGGCTGCAACCCTTAAAGACCATTAGAAACCCAAAAAAATGCTGAGGAACATATAAATGGCCATTAGGTACGGTCAAAGAACCATTAGGAATTACTATATGACCAATATACATCGAAAAAAGTGCTGAGGAACATATAAACGACTCTTAGGAACAGACCAAGAACCAATAGAAATACAAAAAAACGATTATTTGTGGAGAAGAACGTTGAGAAAAGGATAATCAATGTCAATTTGAAAAAACGAGTTCATTTTTACTTCTGAAAGGAGAAAGGAACTTAAAATAAATCAGATTCATAAACCCTTAAACGTTTTATTATGGCTAGAAACAAAACAGAAGCCCAAACCCTGGAACAATACAGGGTAACGTTTGAGAACACCGCTTCTCAACCACAGATTTCAACTACCATGGCCGAATTTGGCTACGACTCTGAAAAAATTGCTACAGGACAAGCATTATTTGATGAAACCCGGCAGTCTTTCGACACTAACAAAACTGAAACCGACGAATCCATTGCTGCGCACGCTGTGTTCGACAGCAAGAGGAAAGAACTAGAGGATGTTTATTCTTCTCACCGTAAAAAAGCCAAAGTTGTCTTTCGTAACGACAACGTAACCGCCGACAAATTGGACATTACAGGAATTTTACCACAGGCATACATCAAATGGTTGGAGACGGTAAAGAAATTTTACTCCACTGCTATTGCCGACAGTGACATCCAAACCAAACTAAGCCGACTTAAGATTACACTTGCCGACTTGAATGCAGCAAATGCATTGATTCCCGATGTAGAAGCAACACGGGCAGCCTATTTAAAAGAAAAAGGTGAATCACAAGATGCCACAACCCTTAAAGACGCTGCCTTTGCAAAACTCGACACTTGGATGAGTGAATTTTATGCAGTTGCACGAATCGCACTCGAAGACAATCCGCAATTATTAGAGGCTTTGGGCTTAGTAGTTAAGAATTAAAAAGTGGTATACTGAGCCAGTCGAAGTGCCCACGCACATTGTAAGCACATTGGCAAGCCCCACAAGCCCACGTTTGTCCAAATGCTTGCCAATAAGCTTACAATTTGCCCTCGCAGTTGCCGCTAAGGCGGCATTGGGGTTGCCCCCCCACAAATAAATTTAGCTCATTGTATAAACTTTGGCGGAAGGAAAGTTACGATAAACAATATTTCCAAATATTATGAAAAGAATTAGCTTTGAAGAACACAAAACCCGGTTGCTAACATTTTATAAATTTAATCGCGGGCTCGGCGCTGATATTCAGCTGTTTATCTCGTATCGGCCTCGGTGGTTCAGGACAGTGAAGCTCACCGAAATCCGCGCCTAAACTTACACGCAACCGTTAGCAACCAGGTTAATTGCTTTAATGACACATACTACGAATTCGATAGAATTTATTTTTCCCTCCCGCTTTTGCCCTATGGGGCAATTGGGGAACCCCACGCACATTGCACACATTTGCAAATTGCTCAACTTGTACCGAAAAATGGAAAGCCAACTCTTAAAACCGCAATTTGCAAAAGAGTGCAATTTTCCCCGACCGCACGATCGCGTAGGTTCGTTCTTTTAATGAGAATGACGTTTGGACAGCTTATTATATAATTGGACATCTGTTATTTGACATCAGTAATTTGTAAATAGGTCTTTTGTCTAACGACTATCGTCTACAACACCCAATTTGCCTATAAAACAATTTTAACTATTTTTATCACAGGTTTAGCCAAAGCAATGGCTTTTCACTTTTTAAGTATTTACAGCAAAACCAATAACCATGAAAGTATTTATTGCCCCCTTTTGGGCCATTTTAGCCCTTTTACTGTGCTTCAACACCAATGCACAAGACATAATCTACACCATTAGTGGCGAAATCAATAACCAAAAAACCCCGCTCGACTCCATTGCCATTGAGAACCTGACCAAGCAAACGCCCATGGGCTTTGGCAACCTTCCCGAGCGCTATGATTATCGCATTAACCTTACTCGCAACGAATATTGGGGTTCCACCTCGGTAAACGACATGCTTAACCAAAGCGGACTGCAAATAATCAAGAACCTGCCAGGAACCTTGGTTGTGGGCTACAGGGGGCAAAAAATCCTTAACGCAAACATAAGCCTGCACAACAACAAGGGGCAACGTTTGGCATTTAAAGAAAACCAGGTACTTGAAAACGGTAGCTTGGTAGAGGTAGAAATAGGGAATGCAGGGATTTATTTCCTTACCATATCGAGCCCTGTGGAAACCCGCAGCTTTAAAGCCACCGGTGATTTGGCAGCGGGCAACATGAGCATAGCCATGCAAAGCGGCGCACCTATACCACTAAAAAGCGGACAAGCATACACCCTTGCCGGAACAGGCACCGAAAAAGGCGACAATGTTAAAGTTTTGGTATTCAAGGTAGGTTATGTGGCACAGCCGGTTGAACTGACCGTTGACGGCAACGAAACCCTTGTTTTCCCGCTCGAAGCACAAACCCCGCCCGAGGTAGAAACCCTCGAAGCAACAAACATACTAAGCAACTCGGCCACCTTAAACGGTAACTTGATATCGGAAGGCAATAGCCCCATAACCGAGCGTGGCTTTTACTGGAGTGCCACCAACGAAAACCCCGGCGAAGCAGACAATAAAATAGCAGTTGAAGGCACCACGGGAAGTTTTAACGCAGAGCTAAGTGGGCTTAATCATGCTAAAAGCTATTATGTGCGTGCTTATGCTATAAACAATATTGGAACAAGCTATGGTGAGACTAAAAATTTCACCACAAACGCTATATTGCCAAGTGTAACAACAACAGCTGTCACCAACATCACCCAAACCACCGCAACAAGCGGTGGCAATGTTACTTCCGATGGTGGGGCAACCGTTACTGCCCGCGGGGTATGCTGGAACACTACCGGCAACCCAACAATTGCCAATATCAAAACTACAAACGGTACAGGTTCCGGAACATTTACTTCGAGCATCACTGGGCTTACGGCCAATACCACCTACTATGTGCGTGCTTATGCCACCAATAGCCAAGGAACAAGCTATGGCAATGCGGTGCAGTTTACCACCACCAGCACCGGTACCGGCGATGGCCAAAAAGACACCCAAACTGCCGTGGTGCCCGTTACCAACCCTGCTACTGGAAAAACATGGATGGACCGCAACCTGGGTGCAAGCCGTGCCGCAACCAGCAGCACCGACTCCGAAGCTTACGGCGACCTCTACCAGTGGGGCCGTGCTGCCGATGGGCATCAGAAACGCAATTCACCCACTACCTCAACACGTAGTAATAACGACACCCCGGGGCATGGGAATTTTATAACTGGAAGCTCCGACTGGCGCAGCCCGCAAAACACCGACCTGTGGCAAGGCGTAAACGGCACCAACAACCCTTGCCCAAGCGGCTACAGCCTGCCCACCATAGCCGAATTAGATGCCGAACGCCAAAGCTGGAGCAGCAATAACGCAGCCGGGGCCTTTGCCTCGCCCCTTAAATTGCCTGTGGCAGGCCGCCGCTACAACTTCAATGGGTCGCTCCGCAGCGTTGGTTCAAACGGCGACTATTGGTCGAGTACTGTAGGTGGTAGCTACTCGCAGGGCTTGTACTTCAGCAGTAGCAATGCCGACGCGTACGCCAGCTACCGGGCGTACGGGTACTCTGTGCGTTGCCTTAAGGATTGACACTTTGAAAAGCGAAGCGATTTGATAATTTTACCCTGAGCTTGGTCGAAGGGTTGACACTTAACCATGCCATTCCGCTTTTTCAGTGGATGGTATGGTTAAAATACCCCGCTTGGCGGGGTCGATTTTTGTTAGGAATCAGAGCAATATCAAGCTAGCTTGAATATTGCCGAATGACGACACAAAATCATGGAATGTAATTTTTTTGAAAAAAAGCTTTATGACAATAACAAAATAATACAAGTGAGTGTCATATTCTGTAATAGATTTACAAATAGTGTAATTTTATTCGGCACAAAGTTTATGAACAAAAAAACACATACATAAGTAAAGAGGCTGTAGTAACCAATTCATAAAAAGCCCAACGCACATTGTAAGCACATTGTCAAGCCCAAGCAACATTTCAGGTTATCGAAAAGCCGTTCACTGGGCTTGCCAAAGAGCTTACAATTCCCACCCACTTTAGCCCTAAGGGGCTATTTGGGTTGCCCCCCGCACAAAATAAATTGTACTCCGTATCGAGCGATAAAAAAAATCACTTCTATGGAAAGTTGGCTCAGAATTGATACATTCACACACGAAACCCGGTTGCTAACGGCGTATATAATTAAGTGCGGTTTCGGTGCGGATAATCAGGGTTTACAGCCCGCATCGGCCTCGGTGCTTTTCGACAGGAAAGCAACCCGCAATCCGCCCCTAATCATATACGCGGAACGTTAGCAGCAAGGTTCAAAAGACTCTATACCAACATATAACACTTTTTAAAATTGAAATACTCTATCAAATACAATGACAATATCCTCTCTTTTATGACAGGCAGCTGCAAGCTTGTTACAAATTTATTTTCCCCTCCCCGCGTTTGCCCTGATGGGCAAGTGGAAATTGGGACGGCATTTCAATTCAACAGCCCCCACGCAAAACAGCACTTTTACAAACCCCTGCAAGCTGACCCACCAACCAAAGTTTGCAAAAAAGCTGTTTTTCCCTGCCCTACCCTTTGCTTGTTATCTGACATTTCAAAAAAGAAATATTATTTTCGGGAAAATATTTAACATTCTTACTTGACTAAATTATGAGCCTCTTCCAAAAATCTGTTGTACAGAAATATTTAAACGACCTTGATTCCGGGTTAATCAACAACAAATACGCACAGTTTCTAAGCTTTTTCGCAGACCCTGTGCGACAGGAGAACATCAGGAATTCTAAAGAGGAACAGTTTCAAGAAGGGTTTTTACGGGAGCTTTTTGTCAAAGTATTTGGCTACACCTTAAACCC
>CAZARW010000089.1:0-10056 GCA_964487645.1 uncultured Prolixibacteraceae bacterium | reverse complement strand
AGTTTATTCGTTTTGCATGTGCCCCGGAGGTGTTGTGGTTCCGGCAGCAACACAAAGCAACCAGGTAGTAGTTAACGGAATGTCGCCCTCGCACAGGGGTGGTGTTTTTGCAAACTCGGGTATTGTTTGCGAAGTACGCACCGACGATTTAAGCGACTATGCAAAATATGGTGAGTTAGCCGGTATGGAGTTTCAGCGTGAGCTCGAAGAAAAATGCTCGCAAATTGTTGGAAAATCGCAAATTGCTCCGGCGCAACGTTTGGTTGATTTTGTAAAATCAAAGCACACAGCAGATCTGAGTTCAGCTTCAACTTCATACAAGCCGGGTATCGAATCGTATGATTTGCATAGTATTCTTCCGCCATTTATTGCAAGGAGTTTGCAACAGGGCTTTGTTCAAATCAATAAAAAAGCACAGGGATTTATCAGCCGCGAGGCTATATTGCTGGGAGTAGAATCCCGCACTTCGTCGCCGGTACGTATACCACGCAATGGCGATACTTTTGAGCATATTACTACCCGTGGTTTGTATCCTTGTGGCGAAGGTGCAGGTTATGCCGGAGGCATTGTCTCGTCGGCTGTTGATGGCGAACTGTGTGCCGAAAAAGTAGCTGCTGCACTGTAATTCAATTATCGCATACGGCGCGAAAATTCAGACAAAACAATTGATGCTGCTGTTGAAACATTGAGCGATTCAACTACATGCGTATTGTTTCCGTACGATGGAATTGTTATTTTGTGCGATACAAATTGTTCGAGTTCGGGGCGTATTCCGTTTCCTTCGTTTCCCAGTATTACGATTCCACATTTAGCGAGTGAGCTTTGGTAAATGTTTTCGCCTTGTAAGTAGGTGCCAAAAATTGCTGTGTTTTTCGAAAATTCGCCGGCAATAAACTCAACAATATTGGTGTAGTGTATTTGTACATGGGCAAGAGCTCCCATTGCCGATTGTACTACTTTGGGGTTGTAACAATCGGCTGTTTGTTCCGAGCATATAATTTGTGATATCCCAAACCACGATGCCAACCTGATTATTGTGCCCATATTGCCGGGATCCTGAATATTGTCGAGTACTAAAACCAGTGAATCTGCAATGTTCTTTTCGAAACAGGTATTTTTGGGTTTGTGGCAAATTGCCAGTATTCCCTGTGGTGTTTTTAACTGACTGATTTTTTTTAAATCATCATCGGTGCATTCAAAATATTCAGCATCGATTTTCGAAATATTATCCGGTAAATTGCCGGTGTGGTATACTGAGTGGAAATGCATTTCAGCATTAGCCATTTGCTCCAGGGCTTTTATTCCCTCGACGATGAAAAGGCCTGTTTGATCACGTTTTTTCTTTCGTGCAAGCGATTGTACAAACTTTATTCTATTTTTGCTTAACATAGCCCAAATTAAAGAAAAAAAATCAGGCTAAAATTAAAACTGCTTCGTTTTAAATCAAAGCATATGTTTGTTTATTTTTGTTGGGGCGAACAGAAAACGGAACAAATTCCGCGAATGTTAAACAATTTGTATTTATTCATAAAATAAAACCATAAGTACAGTGTTCAGTAAAGCGAACAATACAACAATAAAGCGTTTGGTATGGGTATGTATTTTACTATTCGTATTTGCCGGATGCAACACTACGCGTTATGTTCCCCGCGAGAGTTATTTATTGCAGGATGTTAATATTGATGTTGACAACAGCAGTGTGAGCAAAGATAAACTGTCGATGCAATTGAGGCAGAAAGAAAACTTGCGCATACTTGGTGTAATGAAATTTCATTTATGGCTTTACAATCTTTCATCAAAAAAGAAAGAGAATGGTTGGTTTAAACGTATTGGTGAGCCTCCGGTAATTTACGACCAAGGGTTGAAACAAAAATCGATGCAACAAATGTCGCAGTATTTGAGCAACAAGGGATATTATCATGCACAGGTAAGCGATACAGTGTTTATTAAAAAGAAAAAAGCAAAGGTTCGGTATATGATAAAAACCGGCGATCCTTATAAAATACAGAGTGTACATTATCAGATAAACGATAAAAAAGTTGCAGAATATATCGATAACATTCGTAAAAAATCATTGATTCGTGAAGGAAATATTCTCGATATGGATGTTTTGCGCGATGAGCGTTCGCGCATTACAAAGATGTTACAAAACGATGGTTTTTTTAATTTTGCCGATGAGTATATTCATTTTATAGTCGATACCGGATACTACAACAACGAAGCCCGTGTTGAGATGATTATTGAACCATACGAATTCATTAACCCCGACTCGGCAGTTCATCATTCACAACATAGGGTAAACACGTATTCGATATTTATTGACGAACCCGGCAGTGTTTCTGCCGATAATGTCAAATCGTATTCGGACACCAGCATTTTTAACGGATTTACATTTTATCATAATGAAAGAATCCCCTTAAAACCACGTTTGTTTTTTGAGTCGATTGAACTTGACCCCGGTGCTTTATATCAAAAGCGCCTCGAAGATAAAACATACAACAATTTATATGCGTTGCGTCAGTTTAAATATGTAAATATTCAATATCAGCAAGAGGGCGATGATGGCTTACACGGGCGTATTTTTGTGCCATTGCAGGTAAAGCAAAACTATTCGTTCGATATTGAGGGAACACATACATCGGGCGATTTAGGGATAGCCGGAAACATCAACTATCAGCACCGAAATTTATTAGGTGGTGCTCAAATTCTTGACATAACCCTGCGAGGGGCTACCGAACGGATGTTTACTTACCGAAGCAAAACCGAACAGGATTTTAACACAATTGAGTACGGAGGAATGGTTGGCATTACCGTGCCCGGTATGGTGTTTTTTAATCGATCAGATTTCCTGTCACTGTATTCAATGCCTTTTACTTCGTTTTCGGTTTCGTATAACTATCAAAACCGGCCGAATTATACACGAACAATTATTAATGCACGTTTTGGTTATAAATGGCGAACATCGGCTTACCGGTCACATACAGTAAATTTACTCGATTTAAATACAATCCGTATTTTTAGTATGGATCAGGCCTTTATTGATGGAATCAAAGACCTGTACATCAAAAGCAGTTTTACCGATCACATTATTTCGGCGGCAAATTATACTTATACATACAACAATCAGTCGTCGGTTGCAAAATCACACAATCACTTTTTCCGTTTTAATTTCGAAGCATCGGGGAATATTTTATGGGCAGTAAGCAATATGCTCAATCGCGAAAAAATTACTCCCGTTGATGATAATTTACCCGATCAGTCGTCTTATTATAAATTGTTCGATACCCGTTTTGCTCAATATGTAAAAGCCGATTTTGATTATCGTTATGCTTATCGTTTTGATAAATACAACTGGATTGCAACTCGTTTTTTTTCAGGAGTAGCATTGCCTTATGGGAATTTTAATGTGTTACCATTCGAAAAAAGATATTATACGGGAGGGGCAAATGGCATACGGGCATGGCATGTGCGCACCTTGGGACCCGGAAGTTATTCTGCTCCAGAGGACGCATATGCACCCAACCAATCGTCGGATATTAAGCTTGAAGGAAATATTGAATATCGGTATAAATTGTTTTGGATGATTGAAGGTGCTTTGTTTGTTGATGCCGGCAATGTATGGGCAATTAACCGTTTTGATAACCGCGAAGGAGCACTTTTTGAGTTTAACGATTTTTATCAGGAAATTGCTATAGGAACCGGAACCGGAATTCGTTTGGTAACGCCGTATTTTATAGTGCGTTTCGACCTTGGCTTAAAACTTCGCGATCCGTCGTTGCCGGTTGGTGAGCGTTGGATTCCGCAAAGCCGCTCGTTTATACCCGATGACTTTAATTATAGTTTTGGTATTGGTTATCCTTTCTAATCGGGTTTGATTTATACTTTTTTGCAAAAAAAAACCGTTACAGGCTTTTGGCCAATAACGGTTTAATGTTATGAAATTATATTGCAGTAATTAAGCTTTATTTGCCGAGCCCAATACATTAATATTTTTGTGTGAATAGAGTTTTTTCAACTCGTCGCGTGCAGGTCCCAGGTATTTACGTGGGTCAAATTCGCCCGGTTTGTCTTTCATTACTTTCCGAACAGCTGCAGTCATTGCTAAACGTCCGTCAGAATCGATGTTGATTTTACATACAGCCGAAGTAGCTGCTTTACGCAATTGTTCTTCGGGTATACCAATTGCAGCATCGAGTTGTCCGCCATTTTCGTTAATAATATTTACGTATTCGGCAGGAACCGACGATGAACCGTGAAGTACAATCGGGAATCCCGGAATTCGTTTTTCAATTTCTTCGAGAATTTCGAATTTTAATGGAGGAGGTACTAAAACACCATCGGCATTTTTTGTACACTGCTTAGGAGTAAATTTGTGTGCTCCGTGCGAAGTACCAATCGAAATTGCTAATGAATCAACGCCTGTGCGTTTTACAAAGTCTTCAACCTCTTCGGGGCGTGTGTATGTCGATTCCTCGGCTACAACATCATCTTCAACACCAGCTAAAACACCCAGTTCGCCTTCAACTGTAACATCGTGCTTGTGAGCATATTCAACTACTTGTTTAGTCAGAGCAATGTTGTCTTCGTATGAGTGATGTGAGCCATCAATCATAACCGATGAAAAACCGTTATCGATACAATCTTTGCACAATTCGAAAGTGTCACCGTGATCAAGGTGCAATACAATTGGAATTTCGTAACCCAATTCTTTTACATATTCAACAGCACCACGAGCCATGTTTCGCAATAAGGTTGAGTTTGCGTATTTACGTGCACCCGACGATACTTGTAAAATTACCGGTGATTTGGTTTCAACACATGCCTGCAATATTGCCTGCATTTGTTCTAAGTTGTTAAAATTGTAGGCAGGTATTGCATATCCACCATCAACCGCTTTTTTAAAAAGCTCTTTCGAGTTTACCAACCCGAGATCTTTATAGCTAACAGTCATTTTTTTATTATTTTATTTGTTAATAAATGCTTTTACTCTTTTTTCGTTGTAAAAGGGATAACAAAAGTATAAATTCATTCGAATACTCACAATGTTTTGGTAAGCCCTTTTAATATACAACATACAATAATAACATTTTATCGCCTCAAACAGATGATAATCTGATAATCAAATACTTTATTTTAAAGCAATGTTAACACACTCTTTTTGTAAAAAATTACACACGCAACAAAATATTGCTTTTACGAAAGAACAAATATCATAAGTTTTTTATTTTTACAAGCAATTTAAAAACATACATCATATGTCACAGGCACCCGTTAAAAAAGCACGCGATACATTTGGCAGTAAATTTGGCGTAATAGCAGCAACAGCCGGATCGGCTGTTGGTTTAGGCAATATTTGGCGTTTCCCCTACATTGCCGGCGAGAACGGAGGCGGAGCATTTTTACTGATTTATCTGGTTTTCATAATTGTAATTGGTATGCCGGTTATGCTATCGGAGCTAACTATCGGCCGCGCTACACATCGTAATGCCTTTGGATCGTTTAAAGTGTTAAGGCCCGAGTCGCAATGGTTTTGGGTTGGAATTATGGGGATTGCTGCTGCCTTTATGATCAATTCGTTTTATAGTGTTATTGCCGGGTGGACATTAGAATATTTGGTTAAAGCCATTACAAATCAGTTTGCAGGTCGCGATACTGAATCAATAACAGGGCTTTTTACACAATTTCAGAATACAACCTGGCGCCCTATTATGTGGACAATTGTTTTTGTTGTTTTATCGGGAGCCGTAGTATTGGCAGGAGTTAAAAAGGGAATTGAAAAGTATACAAAAATACTGATGCCTTTATTAGTGATTCTTATTCTTGTGATGGGTATTCGTTCGGTGAGTTTACCAAATGCTTCAGAGGGGTTGAGATTTTTATTTAAGCCCGATTTTTCAAAAATTACCTCTTCGTCGATTCTTGAAGCCCTGGGACAAGCATTTTTTTCGCTGAGTGTAGGAATGGGGGCATTAATAACCTATGGATCGTACATTAATAAATCCGAAAACCTGGGATCAACTACTGTGGCTGTAGCTTTTTCCGATACATTAATTGCAATACTGGCAGGAGTTGCAATTTTTCCTGCTGTATTTGCTTTTGGAATAAGCCCTGCTTCAGGGCCCGATCTGGTATTTGTTACCTTACCCAATATATTTGCTCAAATGAGTGGAGGATACTTTTTTGCTCTGATGTTTTTTTTCCTTCTCAGTGTGGCTGCTCTTACATCAACCATTTCGATACTCGAGGTAGTTGTTGCGTATTTTTCCGAAGAATTGAAAATATCGCGTGTGAAAGCCACAATACTTGCTTCGTCAGGAGTGCTTGTTCTTGGTGTTTTTAGTAGCTTATCTCTCTACCAGATGCCGCAAATATCAATTTTTGGAATCAATTTATTTTCAGTTCTTGAGTATACTGCTTCAAATATTCTATTGCCCTTGGGTGGTTTGTTAATTGTAATATTTGTGGCATGGCTGTTTGGAGCAAAAAAACTTAAAAACGAACTTTCGTCAAAAAAAATACACAATACTCCTTACTTCTCTGTGTTTTTATTTATTATCCGATTTATTGCCCCTCTGGCAATTGCTTTGGTTTTTCTAAACGGACTGGGACTCTTTTAGAGCCTACATATGTGCTTTATCGATTCAATTTTGATTCTCGTTAAATAAAAAACTAGATTTTTAATCCTTTATTTCCTTTTTTTTAAGAAACATAGCATATTTACTTTACTTTAATTGTCCCTGAGTAAACTAATGTAAAGCAGTATGCGTGTAAAAAAGTTTTTAAACGAATTGTTTACCACTACTAAAGCCGAACGAAACGGAGCTCTTGTTTTGATTTCGCTTCTTTGTATTCTTATTGCGTTTAGGCTTATTCTTCCGCATATATCAAAACCTGATATCGATCAAAAAGAAATGGATTTAATATTTAGTCGTTTCGATTCAATATCAAAGGCATACGAGCAAAGTCAACCGATTGAGAAAAGTGAATCTGATATTGAATATTTTCCCTTCGATCCAAATACAGTAAGCCGTGCCGAATTGGTGGCTTTAGGAATCGATTCGAGGGTAATAAACACCTTTCTGAATTACAGAAAATCAGGTGCAACATTTAAAAAACCTGACGATATTCTTAAAGTATATGGTATTACTCATGAGCAATTTAAAAAGTTGGAACCATACATTATTATCAAGCAGCAAGAAAAAAAATTGGTTGAAAAACCGAAAAAAGCCAAGGATAAAGACGATCCGGTTGTCAGTAAAACTCAGGTGAAAACTTATCCTCAAGAAAAAAAATACAAATACAATCCCCAAATTATTGATATTAATACTGCCGATACAACGCAACTGAAAACCCTGTACGGAATAGGAAGTGTATTTGCAAAACGAATTGTAAATTTTAGAAACAGTTTGGGCGGATATTTATACATTGAACAATTAAAAGAAGTGTATGGGTTGCCTGAAGAGACATATCAGCGCATTAAAAAACACGTGTCGGTCGATAGCTCACGTGTAAATAAGATCAATATTAATTTTGCCAGCGTTGATGATTTACGGAAACACCCATATTGTAACTACACCCAGGCCCGAACCATTATTAATTACAGAGATGAAAAAGGGAGTTTTCAAACGCTTGATTATTTCATAAGCGATTCGGTACTGGTAAATGCAGGTATCGAAAAACTGCTTCCGTATTTGTCAATAAATCAGAGCAAGTAGAGGTTTGAATGACCATATGTGCGGGCGTTTCTGAATTAAAATATACGAGTGGCATTAAAAAAACGCCGAATATATTTGAATATAAAGCAATCATTACTAAATTTGCGCTCCGATTTTTGAGAAAACATTTTATAAAAAATACAAATATGATTGTTATTCCAGTTAAAGAAGGCGAAAACGTAGAAAGAGCTTTAAAAAGATTTAAGCGCAAATTTGAAAAAACAGGTGTTGTTAAAGAATTGCGTAGCCGTCAGGCTTTCACAAAACCTTCGGTATTACGCCGTAAAGAGGTTATGAAAGCTATCTACATTCAAAAATTACAACGCGAAGAAGATTAATTTGGGTTCTTGCAGAACTCTTCTTATTTTGTTCTGTGAATTAATGACCCATTGTACATGTCGTCTTCAGAAGATTTTTATAAATACTTGCAGTACGAAAAACGATTCTCGGCACACACCATAGTTGCTTATCGTACCGACCTCGGTCAATTTATTCAGTTTATGAATAAAGTGAACGGGGATTTTCACGTTAAAAGCATTACACGTAAGGATGTTCGTGCATGGGTTGTTGCGCTAATGGATTCAGGAATTAGTGCGCGCAGCGTTAACCGAAAAGTGTCAACATTAAAATCGTACTTTAAGTATATGATGCGTCAGGGAGAGATAACCGCAAACCCTGCACAATTGGTAAATACACCTAAAGTTCCAAAAAAATTGCCGCATTTTGTGTCGGAAGAAAACCTGAATCAATTGCTCGATTTGCAAATGTTCCCTCCCGATTTTGAGGGAACCCGCGATAAACTGATTATATCGATTTTTTATGGTACAGGGGTGCGACTTGCCGAACTTAAGAATCTTACTGTTGCGAATGTTCACATGTCGGAGTATACTATTAAAGTATTAGGAAAACGAAATAAGGAAAGAATCATTCCATATCCAAAAGAAATAAATCGGATAATTGATGAATATTTGGTTTTTAGGAATCAATTTGATGGAAAAAGTCATTTTCTTTTTTTAACTTCCAAAGGAGAACAGGTATACGATAAGTTAATTTACCGCGTAGTAAAAAAATATTTATCAATGGTAAGCACAATAAGTAAGAGAAGCCCTCACGTCTTGCGACACAGTTACGCAACACATCTACTCGATCATGGAGCTGATCTTAATGCTGTGAAAGAACTTCTTGGACATTCAAATTTGTCCGCTACTCAGGTATACACACATACCACATTCGAAAAATTAAGTAAAATTTACAAACAAGCTCATCCTAGAAGCTAATTTTAAGGAGGAAATGCTATGAATATCAAAATTAATGATGTGCACTTTAATGCCGACCAAAAACTGGTTGAGTTTTTAAACAAAAAAGTAAGCAAACTTGATACCTTTTTTGATGGTATAATAGGCGCCGAAATAATATTGAAAATTATTAAGCCCGAAACTGCCAATAATAAAGAGGTTGAAATTAAAGTGTCGATTCCTGCAAACGACTATCTTTTTGCAAAAAAGCAAGCCGATACATTCGAAGAAGCAACCAATTTGTCGCTCGAAGCAATCAAGAAACAATTGAAGCGATACAAGGAAAAAATGCAGGAAAAATAAAAATTGATTCTTTTTTGTGAATTATATAAAAATATTTATACATTTGCAAACCCTTTTCAGGCCGATTCTTTGACTGTAAAGGGTTTGTGCTTGTAAGCCTTCGATAACGCACGAACGGGACGGTTTTGGCAGTTCAAAATCGCCCGATTATTGTGAAAAGGCGTATCAGTTTTTGAAAATTTAATGAGTTTAGGCTCATACGTTCAATGCAATTTTTAGAAAAAAAAGGGAAGATACCGAAGCGGTCAAACGGGGCAGACTGTAAATCTGTTGGCTCAGCCTTCGTAGGTTCGAATCCTGCTCTTCCCACAAGGGATTAATACTTGGCTCAGCCTTTGTAAGTTCCTCCGATAGCTATCGGGGTTGCTTTTCCCAAAATGATTACCGGAGAATTATTTCGACGGTGGTCGGAAAAAACAGTTCGTCATTGCCTTTGCTCTGGCGAATTAGCAGACCTTTGCGAAAAGCTACGGTCTATAAGCGGGAGTAGCTCAGCTGATAGAGCATTAGCCTTCCAAGCTAAGGGTCGCGGGTTTGAATCCCGTCTCCCGCTCAATTTTTGAATCTATATCAATATTGCTGATGTAGCTCAGGGGTAGAGCACTTCCTTGGTAAGGAAGAGGTCATGGGTTCAAATCCCATCATCAGCTCGATTGAAAAGGAATTTATATTTTTAAACAAGATAATTAAAATTAGTTAACGTTATCTAATATCTTAAGTTATGGCTAAAGAAAAATTTAATA
>CAZARW010000088.1:0-10401 GCA_964487645.1 uncultured Prolixibacteraceae bacterium | reverse complement strand
CATCAACTTCTGAGTTTTGACATTAAATCAGAAACACTTGTAGCATGAAACACTTATAAAAACTATGTCTATGCCGATCTGAATATTTCGGCAGGTATACTTGCAGCCTTAAACTACGAGCGTACTTTGATTGAAATTGGAAATTGGAGTACTTTCTCGCTTGCTGGTAGTGCTGGTTATCAATCAACATTATTTGCAGAACAATCAGGCTTATGCATTGGCCTTAAGGGGTTTTATTGTTTAAAGTTAAAATCTCATAATCTTGAGCTTGGAGCTGGATGGTACGAGCTTTTCCCTCGTGAAACTTCAGGTTTTGAACCAGTAAACTCTCTTCCTGATTTTTCTGTTGGATATAAATTCCAAAAAGCAGGAAGTCCGTTACTTATTAAAACATCGATAGGGTTGATTAATTTTATTGATTTGGGTATCGGTTATGCATTTTAAAGGAATTCTTAAAAGGATATAGTTGCTTGTATTGTTGTAGTCAACAAACTATGCGATACAATAGTACGTTAGCAGGGGCTAATAGAAGTGGAAGTGATATGTTCGTTATTGAATGATTATATCAATTCAATAACAATGTGTTGTTACACCTGCCTGTTGGCAAACAGGAACGATAAACGGCTTACCTCTCGTTACCCAAGCTAACCCTCAGCTGCCTCGCGAATTGAAAATCAACGCATTTAATCCTTTTGTGTGATTTAGCCGGTTTATAAATATTGAGAAGAGACTATTTTTTCATTCAAAAAATCGTTCTCTACGATGCAAAAAACCGATTATTGTATAAAACAATAACCGGCTTTTTCGCTTAGTATTAAAATTATTGAGTAAAAAATTAGTCCCAATTTGGATTTTGTGTGATACCAGAATTGAGTTCAATTACTGATTTTGGGAAAGGAAGTACTTCATGTTTGCCTTTTTTGAAACCAATATTTTCTGCACCATAAGTGTCAAAATAATAAGTAGCAGGAAATTCTTCATGTGTCTCATCAACGTAACCTTTGTGTACTGAACCTATACCGTCTAACAACTCATCGCGTAGGTGAGGAACATATTTGCCTTGATTTTCAAGAGCTTCTGTTTTTCCCCAACGAATCAAGTCAGCTGCATAATTACTTTCAAGCCACAACTCCAATCGTTTTTCTTTTTGAACATCTTCAAGTGTGAGTGTAGATGAAACGTAATTCGATTGAGCACGATTCTGAATAGCCTGTAAGTACTGAAGACCATCATTATCACCTGTATGAGCACATGCTTCAGCATAAAGAAGTAAAACTTCTGCGTAACGCATAAGGCTAAGATTTCTATCCCAAGATTCGTCAATTTCATTAAGGTCTCCCTGGTCTTTGTGAACAACATGTTTCCATCCGAAGAATCCTTCGTTACCATAGATATAGTCCGATTTGTCTCCAATACCACGCATAGGATCTGTTTCCTTTGCAGCAGTTCTACCAGGAACAAAAGGTGTAGGGTCGGAAACCCATTGATGATCGTAAAGGATTTCATCGTATGTTTTGATCCAGGCTTTACGACGAGCTGATTCCATACCGTCGTTATCAATTAGCGTTCTGGCAAAATCACCGGTAGGATTGATCCATCCCCAACCATTGTTGTTGATTTGTGCATCGGCTAAGTTAGTACCCCACATGTATTCAAAACGCCAGTTGAAAGTCATGTGATCGTTCCAGCCAACTCTGAATAAATGGTTAGGGTTACTAATAACAGCAGGATCACAAGTAATGTTGAATTCAAACACCGATTCACTTGATGCTTTCCCATCAGCATGGCCAATTCTGATCATATCCTCAGATGGAACCAATGCGTAATTGCCAGAATTTATTACTTCTTTGAGCGCAGTTTTAGCACCGTTGTAATCTTTTTTCCAAATAAGAGCTTTACCTTTAATTGCGTTTGCAAAACCTTTGGTAATCTTAACAGCACCTTCCTTGTCGTTTGGCCCTTGTCGTTCTGTCAGATCGGGAAGTGCAATATCGATTTCTTTTGCTACCCAATCCATAACTGCTTCTTGTGATTCGGCATTTTCAGGACGAGATGCACCTGTGAGTACTTCTTCTACAATAGGAGGGACACCCCAGTAAATACCGAGCATCAAGTGGTTGTATGCTCTCATAACCCTAGCCTCGGCAACGCATCGCTTCATTGTTTGAGTAAGTGGTGATTCGAGTCTTTCTTCTGTAAAGTTTGTGATCACTAAGTTACACTTGTGAATAGAGCGATAGAACGCAGTATATGCAGTTTCTGGAAGCGGGTTGTCGTTTGCATAGCGGAATTGTTGGTATTCTCTTTGCGTTACACAGTCGCCAACACCAGAACCGGCCAGGTAAATGTCGGGCGACTGAAAGTTCATTAGACCAAATATTGGCCCGAAGTTATACTCGTTATCCGACTTGGCAAAGTTCCTGTGTGAGTCGAAATACACACCTGCCAATGCAGCCTCTGCGTCTGCATCAGTTTTGTAGAATGTTTCTATCGACAGTACACCTTTTTGAGGTATATCAAGTAGTTCTTGGTCGCATCCTGCAAATACCAAGGCACTAATACATAAGAATAAAATATATTTTTTCATAGATTTAATTATTTTAATGAAAATTAGAATGAAATGTTAACACCAAAAACAACTTGTTTTGCTGTTGGGTATGTTCCCATGTCTATACCAAGTTGGTTTGAATTATTAGCAGAAGCAGTTTCAGGATCAAGACCAATGTATTTGGTAAATGTGAAAAAGTTTTCAAGAGATCCAAATACTCGAAGATTGCTTATGTGAATCATGTTTGAGATTTTGCTAGGAAGAGTGTATCCTAATTGAATCTGTTTGATCTTGAAGTATGAACCGTCAAAAATTGTAAGGTCTGAGCTGTATGCATCTCTATTCCATTTAGAAATAGCAGGGAACTTGGCGTCAGTATTCGAAGGAGTCCATGAGTTTTCGTAGTACCAAGTGTAGTTATTACAGTATGGTCTGTCAGTACGGTAACCTTGTGGAAGAATTTCGTTGCCACCAACTCCTGTTCCGAATACTAAAACATCAAAACCTTTATATTTAAGGTTGACAGTAACACCATATGTATACGATGGAAGTCCGCTACCGAGATTTGTCATATCATTTGAATCCCACACGCCGTTACCATCTACATCTTCGAATATCGCATTTCCTTCTGAATCAAATTCTTTGAACTTATACCCGTAGAAATACCATAGTGGTTCGCCTTCGGTGCACTGTGTAGTAATGCCACTACCCTGAAGTCCTGCACCTGAAATTTTGTCTGTTCTTGGATCGAGGTAAGTTAACTCATTTTTAACTGTTCCAAAGTTAGCGTTAACTGAGTAGCTAAAATCACCAATTTTATCTTTCCAGCCAAGTTCGAATTCAAAACCGGTATTTAAAACGTCACCTGCATTGATTGTAGCAGTACCAACACCTGTCTCAATTACTGGTTTAACACCTACAAGAAGGCCTTTTGTTTTTTTGTTGTACCAGTCAATAGTTAACGAAAGTCTTTCGTTGAGAAAGCGAGCATCAAGACCAAGGTCAATTTGTTCAGATTCTTCCCAAACTAACTCAGGATTAGGCAATCCTTTTCCGGGATCAGGTACCGAACCGTAATAAAGTGTAGGATCGTATGGTTTATACTGATACCAGTCACTGTTAGCGGCAATAACACCTGAGTATGGATAGTTGTTAAGAACGCTGATGTTACCATTACGTCCCCATGATCCACGAATTTTAAGGAATGAGACAGCACTTTTGCTGATATTGTCTTTTATGAAAGACTCATTGCTAATTGTCCATCCTGCTGATAATGAAGGAAAATATCCCCAACGGGCATTTTCAGGAAGTTTTGAAGAGTCGAATGCGTCAGCGCGAAAGTTTGCTTGAATGCTATAACGACTGTCATAACTATAGATTAAACGGCCAAAGTACGAAATGTTCCTTGCATCGTTTGGTGCATTGTTTGCTACTACCTTAGCATCGGGTTTTAAATAATTAATGTAAAGGTAGTTTGGTTCGTAGCCTGTAAGAATGTCAGCACCTTCGCTAACTACAGAAACATTGTCTGAATGATGTGCTTCATACGACATACCGGCCATTGCGCTTATTTCGCTTTTGTCGGCAATTGTTGTGTTGTAGTTGATAAAGTTTTCAAACTGATAGTAAAAAGAGGTGTTTGCAGCTGCGCTTAAACGGTAAGTTGTTCGACGAACAAATTCGTTCGCTTCGAAAGGCCACTCGTATTCGTGCGAATTGTTCTGATTGATACGATAACCCAAACGAGAAGTGTAAATTAATCCCTTAATTGGGTTAAAGTTCAAATAAGCAAGACCACGAACATTGATACCCTTGTTGTATCCATCAATATTATCTCTCTTGATAAATGGGTTAGACGACTGTGTTTCACCACTGATTGGAGATAGCCTGTAATATTGGCCATCTTCATTTTGAATTACAGCAACACCATTTTCAATAGCCTTTTGTTGTCGTGTTGTCAAGTCAGCTTCGGTTTCGGCTATAGGGCCAAAAAGCGGATCGGAAGTAATTGCTGCTAAAAGGGCTGAACCATTGTCGCTCTGTTGAGAAACTGATTTTGTATCCCATTTTTCAATAGAATTATTGGTGCCAACTGTGAGCCAGGGTTTGATTTTGTAATCAGCATTTAACTGAAGAGAAAGTCTTTGATAAACATCCTTGTCCCCCGCGAAAATACCGTTGTTGTCAACGTAATTCATGGCTGCAAAAAATGAACCTTTTTCGTTACCTCCTTCAAAACCTAATGTGTGACGCGTGTTCCATGTAGGTTCAAATACTAACTCAGCCCAATTGATATCAGTACCGGCAACATACCCTGCATTTGTTAATCTTTCATCTGTAAGGAATCCTTGGGTTTTGCCGTAATCGATATACTGCTCAGCATTCATAACATTCAACTCGCGCGAAAGGCTACTGAGTTGAAACTGTCCATTGTAGAATATTCTTCCTTCTTCTGATTTAGCACCGGTTTTTGTTGTAACAAGTACAACACCATTACCTGCCTGAGCACCATAGATAGCAGCAGAAGCTGCGTCTTTCAAAATTTCAATTGATGAAATCATATCAGGGTCGAGGTATTGAATGTTGTCTACTTTCAAACCGTCTACAATTAATAATGGGCCGTTTTTATCAGAGTTTGAAGACATACCACGAACGCGGATATCAGCACCCTTACCGGGAGCCCCGGAGTTTGATAATACTTGAACCCCGGCTGCCTTTCCCTGAAGTGCAACAGCAGCATCAGGCATGGAGCGGTTTTCTAAGTCAGCATCACTAACTTTAACTACAGCACCTGTGAGATCACTTTTTTTCATTGTACCATAACCAACTACTACAATTTCACCTAAATCGGAAGTAGTCATTTGCATTGTTACATTGATGTTGCTTCGTCCGGCAACTTCAATAACCTGAGTTTCCATTCCTACAAACGAAAATACCAGAGAGCTTTTCGAATCTTTAACTTTAATCGAATACAGACCATTCGCATCGGTAATAGTTCCATGCGTTGATCCTTCTACTACTACGGTTACTCCCGGCATAGGAGTACCAGTCTCGTCCTTAACTGTACCACTCACGCTTAGCGATTGTGCAAAACTTAAGAAAGAGAAAAACAACATGGGTAGCGCTATGAGTGCCACCTTCAAAGATCGATGTTTTTTCATTAATTAATTGTTTAGTTATTTGTTAAAAAATAGATTAGTTGAAGCTTAACTCCTTATTAAGTGGTTCAGATAAAATGATCATACTTAATACGAAGTTTAAATGTCAGCTTTTCTTTATTTTTTTAGGTTTGCATTTTTTAGGTTTATTGCTTCTACACAAATTTATTTTAAACCTATGTGTATATGATTCAATTTTTGGTATTTTACTTTTAATAATGGATAAAAAAGGACTTTTTGAGGAATATAGCATTAATATAAAAACAACTTTTTATGTGTTTGAAAGATAGAGTATAGCGGTTTTGTTTATGTTAAATATGTTGTTCATAATATATGCTTTTGTATTGTAAATCATTGCCGGTTTAGTGAAACTCAAAATTTATAAACGAAACCGTTTGCTATTATCCAAAAGCAATTTTTTTTTTATGTGCCGGGTGTGTATTTGCTTATTCGTTCGTGTTGTATTGGCAAATGATTTGAAATAACAAAAAACGCTGTGCTTTTCTTTATATATTATATTGTATCAAGTTAATTTATTGTAGTTGTTTACTGTTTGCTCGGTGTGGGTTTTTTATTGTATAGCCAATGCTGGGGCTGTTGTTTTATGGATTCGGCTAACAATATCCTGAAGTTGCTGTTAATGAATGCACAAAAAAACTGCCGCAAAGTTACCTTTGTGGCAGTCCGAAACACTGGTTATTTAATACTTGCTCATCTTACAGTAATCTCATAACCAGTTAATAAACAATAATCTAACCTAATTAATCCTATGTTGGTTATTTTCTCTTTTAACCTGTCTTTTCAATTCAGTACGTGATATTTTAATCCTTAAATGATGTGTCATAAACAATTGTAAAACAAAAATGACAAACTAATTTCAAACAGGCTTTTAAATAATGATATATAATATCAAAATATTAATAATTATCTAATTGTAGAAAAGGAGTGTCGAATTTTAGAAGTCAGTCAAACCTGTAGTTTGTACATTGTGGTGTTTTATATGTTGGGCATAATTGGTGAGGTGGTATTTTGGTACTTAACATACAAATCTCAATTTAGGCTTAAAACAAATCATTACATTATAAGTAGTAACTAATCAAGAAAAACACAATGAATTTAAAAATTACAAATTGTTTGGCAATATTATTATTGGCAGGCATATTTTGTTTTGCACAGCCCAATAAAGCTGTTGTTGAAGATTTTAAACCCTCTACGGTAAACCAGCCCGGGCGTCAGTATCCTATGGTGAACTCTGAGGGGCGGGTAAGGGTTCAAATTTCGGCACCCAATGCAAAATTGGTACAGCTCGATATTGGTGCGGTAAAATACGATTTGGTAAAAGATGAAAATGGTATGTGGACAGGTGAGTCAGCTCCACAAGATGAAGGTTTTCATTATTATCAGTTAAACATCGACGGAGCTTCGGTTCCCGATCCCGGAAGCTTATATTTTTATGGTGCAAGCCGTTGGGGGAGTGGTATTGAAGTGCCTGCACACGATGAGGATATTTATGCTCTTAAGAATGTTCCTCACGGTCAAGTGCGCGAGCACAAATATTATTCAGAAACAAACCAAACAAACCGGCGGTGCTTTGTATATACACCTCCTGGTTACGATAACGATCTTACTAAACGTTATCCGGTGTTGTATTTACAGCATGGTGGTGGCGAGAACGAAACCGGCTGGTCGGCACAAGGGAAAGCTGGTTTAATTATGGACAATCTGATTGCCGAAGGAAAAGCAGAACCATTTATTATTGTTATGGATAATGGCAATTGGACAATGCCCAGGCCACCTGCAGGCGAACGTCCTTCGGGGCCATGGCCTCCAACCGGATGGGTTGATGGTTTTATGAAAACTCTTTTAAACGATATTATCCCTATGATCGATGAAAATTTCAGAACGATTGCCAATCCAAAACACAGAGCTATGGCAGGATTGTCGATGGGGGGTATGCAAACTCGAGCTATTACTCTGGCTAATCCCGAAGTTTTTTCTCAGGTAGCAATGTTTAGTGGTGGCAGTTATAGTGTTGAAGATGTAGAAAATGCTCCGGGTTTTAAAGAAAATGTTGATCTTGTTTTTATCAGTTTTGGAAGCCACGAACTCGATAACCGCAGAAAAGGTTTTGGTGGCGATCCGAAGGAAAATACCCAAGCTTTGAAAAACTTAGGAATGAATGCTCATTTTTATGTTTCGCCAAAAACTGCTCACGAATGGCAAAGTTGGCGCCGCAGTTTATATCAGTTTGCTCAACTTGTATTTCAAAACTAACTATTAAAAGAATAATCAATGAAACGAATTTTTAGTGTTGTTATGCTGGTTTTATTAGCCGGTGTAATGTTTGGACAAGAAAAAACAAAAGTTGTTGAAGATTTTAAGCCTTCACCGGTTAATCAGCCCGGACGCGAATATCCAATGGTTAATTCCGAAGGTTGTGTGCGTACGCAAATTTGGGCACCCGACGCCAAACTGGTACAGCTCGATATTGGCGGTGTAAAATACGATATGGTAAAAGACGACGATGGTATGTGGACAGGCGAATCGGCTCCTCAGGATGTTGGGTTTCATTATTACCAACTGAATATTGATGGTGCTTCGGTGCCCGATCCGGGCAGTTTGTTTTTTTATGGTGCTTGCCGTTATGGCAGTGGAATCGAAATTCCATCCGACGATCAGGATATATTTGCTGTTAAAGATGTACCTCATGGTCATGTACACGAAATATATTTTCCTTCGGAAAGTACAAGTGAAGCTCGCAGGGCTTTTGTGTATACTCCTCCCGGCTATCAAAAAAACAGTAATAAAAGATATCCGGTACTCTATCTGCAACATGGATATTGCGAAAACGAAACTTCGTGGCCATTGCAAGGGCGTGCTAACTTTATTATGGATAACCTTATTGCACAAGGAAAAGCAAAACCTTTTATTATTGTAATGACTTACGGAATGACCAACGAAATTGAATTTGGAGGCTTGCGTAATTTCGATATCAAACCTTTCCAAACAGTTTTGGTCGATGAGTTAATTCCTTATGTTGATGAAAATTTCCGAACTCTTGACGATCAGAAAAACCGTGCAATGGCAGGCTTGTCGATGGGTGGTTTCGAAACAAGGCTCATTACATTGAACCGTCCCGATGTGTTTTCGTACTATGGCTTGTTTAGCGGTGGTGTTTACAAACCCGAAGATATTAAAGATCACAAAAACCTTAAACTGGTTTTCATTAGTTGTGGCAGCAAAGAACGCCCCGATGGTGTTAATAATGCCGTAAACGAGCTGAACGATGCGGGATACAATGCCGTGTCGTACATTTCGGAAGGTACTGCGCACGAATTTCATACCTGGCGTCGTAGTTTGCACCAAATGGCTCAACTTCTGTTTAAATAAAATATATGCGTGTAAAATTATATATAACAATTGCTGCTCTTGTTTTGAGCAGCATTGTTTTTGCTCAATCGTCCACGGTAAAGGAAGATTTCAAATCCTCGGAAGTGAACCAACCCGGGAAACAATTTCCTCAGGTGAATTCCGAAGGCCGTGTTCGTGCTCAAATTGCGGCACCCGAAGCAAAAATGGTGCAACTCGATATTGGCGGTGTGAAATACAACATGGTTAAAGATGCCAATGGCCTTTGGACAGGCGAATCGGCTCCACAAGACGAAGGTTTTCACTATTATCAGTTAAATATTGATGGTGCTTCAGTTCCCGACCCCGGCACCAGGTATTTTTACGGTGCAGGTCGTTGGGGAAGCGGTATCGAAATTCCGGCGTACGATCGTGAGTTTTATGCAATGAAAGATGTGCCTCATGGATTGGTAAGCGAGTTGAATTACTTCTCGAAAATTACGCAAGACTGGAGGCGCTGCTTTGTATATACCCCTCCGGGTTACGAGGCCAATAGCAGCAAACGTTATCCCGTTTTATACCTTCAGCATGGTAGTTTCGAAGACGAAACCGGATGGCCCGGACAAGGTAAAGCCAACCTGATTCTCGACAACCTGATTGCCGAGAAGAAGGCCGTTCCAATGATTATTGTAATGGACAATGGCTATGCATATAAACCACAAAATAATGGCAATGGTCGTCCGGCCATGGTGTTCGAAGAGGTGATGATGCAGGAAATCATTCCGATGATCGATGCCCGTTTTCGTACGCTTACCAATCGCGAAAGCCGCGCCATTGCTGGGCTTTCGATGGGCGCCAACCAAACCATGCGCATTGCCATGAATAACCTCGGCCAGTTTGCTTACTATGGTGGCTTTAGTGGTACTGCCAATTATCCAAGTTCCGATAAAATTGATGTTGAAACCTTTTTGAACGGGGCTTTCAGCGATGGAAAAAAGGTAAGTCAACAGCTTAAAGTGCTGTGGTTGGGCTTAGGTACTAAGGAACAGGATCCATTTCCCGGCTCAGTTGGTGCTTTTCGCAAAATGCTCGACCAACAAGGCATCAAACATGTGTATTACGAGTCGCCCGAAACTGCCCACGAATGGCAAACCTGGCGCCGATCGTTGCATCAATATGCACAACTGCTTTTCAGGTAAAATCTATTAAAAAGATGCTATGAATATTTTGTTGTTCGCAAAACGAGTAATGCCATTGATGTTTGTTTTTCTGATTACATTTGGACTCACTCAGGCTCAGGTAGTCGAAAACTCGATTCCTGCGCCTACAAACATTAATCAAAATCAG
>CAZARW010000087.1:0-10574 GCA_964487645.1 uncultured Prolixibacteraceae bacterium | reverse complement strand
AAACATTCAATTATCAACACTCATCAGGATTTTCGAGAAAGGATTGAATAAAAAAATAGGGCTTACGTTTCTGTAGGACAATGAATTACACACCACAACAGCAGATACAATTAAGTGCGGTTTAGCTACGCTGATTTTCAATTATCTCCGCTGATCTCCTGTTAGTCGATTCGCCCCTAATTATATACGCGAACCGATATGTCAGGCTTTTGGGTTGAATTTCGAAAAGAAAATTTCGTGTAGGTAGACAGAAAAGTAGCCCACAATCTCTTACAATATAGCTTCAGTCGTTAATTTAATGAAGGAGCTACAATGGCCGGAGGAAAATAAATCGCATATCTAACCCGGGCTAATGTTTTGCAGGCATTTCAGACTCATAAATACGTTTATATTGCCAGTCCGCCGTTGCTGTATAGCAGTTGGGCATTTATCCATGCACCCTCGGGTGAGCAAATAAATGCAGCCAGGTTTGCACAATCGGAAGGCATACCCACCCGGCCGGCAAGCGTACGGTTCTTAACCATGGTTGTCAATTCATCGGTCATCCAGCCGGTATCGGTAGCCCCGGGATTGATTACGTTTGCTGTAATGCCTTTGTCTCTGAATTCCCATGCAGCAGCCAGCACAATACGGTCGGTTGCACCTTTGCTGGCACCGTAGGGCATGTTAAATGCTGTATGATCGCTGGTTATTGAAACAATACGGCCGGTGCCGGGCTGGCTGTTAAAACGCCGTGCAAACTCACGAATGAGCAACCATGCAGCACGGGTGTTTACAGCAAAATGCTTATCGAAACTTTCGATGCTTGTACCCAAAATGTCGCTATCGACACTGTGGCAATGGTTAATAATAAGGGCTGTTGGAGTTTGCATTTTTTGTGCTACATGATCGAAAACTCTTGAGGGCACGCTTGTATCCGACAAATCGGCTTCGATTGGGAGGGCACGCCCGCCGGCAGTTTCAATCGTGCTCACAATGCTATCGATATCGGAAGGCTTGCTGCCCCACTCCATTGATTGATCGTAAGCTTTCCAGTGTGTAAATGCAATATCCCAACCTGCTTTGGCCAATTTTTGTGCTATGGCAGCGCCAATGCCTATTTTGCGGCTTGCTCCTGTTATGAGTGCAACAGGGCGTTGTATATGATGTGTCATTAGATGAAATTCTTTGAAATGGTAAAACATTGAATAGTAATATACAAAAGACTTCTTCCGCCAAAGTATTTTTTGGACAATAAGTAAAAGCACAGTCGCTGAATTGATACCGTGTGCTTTGTATTATTAACGGAAGATGATACTACTTCATGTTGGTGCAGGTATTTATTACAGTTTCAAATATTGAAAAAAATTAATCTTTTACACAACGTACAGGAAAACCTGTGTTTTTGGAATCCTGTCCTATGTTAAGGGCATTATTCCAGCTTCCGATCCAATGGATCAAAATCATTTCTTCCTGAACTGGATCCTGGGTAACCGACCACCAATATCCTCCAATACCATTATTCCCAAATTCTCCGTCAGGGAATCGCTGTCCACCCGGCAATGCAGTAAAGCCCGATTCGTTGGTAATATTTTCGTTGGTATCGAGCCAATGCGAAGTGCCGGGCTCCCTCATTTTTCCACCGGCCACTTGATCTCCACCAAGATACTCTTTTAAAACAATCCACTCGTCTTGCGAAGGCACATGCCAGCCTGCCGGACACAATTCATTGGTTTCGACTGCATAATAGTTGTACAATTTGCCATAAACAGATCCGGTTGCTTCGTCGTTGCTGTAATTACAATATGCTCCGCTGCTTGTATTTTCCCATTGGGCATTATCCTCTATGTGTTGAATATTTGATTCATCGTTGTATTTGGTCGTTTTAAGATTTTCGGCCATCCATACCTGTGTACCTATTTCAACAGTTTTGTATGTATTCCCATCAACATCGCTTAGCTCGTCATAAGTAATGTTTGGGTTAAATTCAATCTGAGTTTCAATTGTTCTTTCCAAAGTTTTAAACGCAATAAAATCACCGTAAACAGTATCGGTTTGGTAAATTGCATAAGCCCTGTATTTATAATCGAGTGCAGGGAGCAAACTCAACTCTTTTTCAAAATCGCCTGTACCCTTGCCTGCAGGGTTTTTCATATTTTCGAAGCTAAGGTATTCGCTGGTATATTCAGAAATAAAACCTCTTTCGAGTATTTCGATATCAGGATTATCGTTACTTACCGAGCCATAAATTATAGCCGAAGTTTCGGTAATGTTATCCACTTTTATGGTAACAACAACCGGAACTTTAACTGCAAGCGTTGTAAAAAGTACAAAATCACCGTAAATAGTATCAGTTTGAGAAATTGTATATGCCCTGTATTCGTATTTTGTATCGGGCTCCAGATTATCAATAATGATTTCGAAATCGCCTTCGGTATTGCTCGCTTGAATTTTCGATTGGTCGAACGAAAAATTTTCGGATAAGGCTTTAGCTACAATACCGCTTTCGGATAATGTTTCAGGATTGTTGCCTTTGTTTACAGATCCATAAACGATTGCCGAAGTTTCGGTAATGTCTTTTACTCCCGATGTAACAGCACGTATGCCATCGTAGGTTGGTTCAACATCGTCGCCAGTACACGAGGGTATAAAAAGGCTGATGTAAACTGCAAGAATTCCTGCTAAAATTGATTGGAGGTTTTTTAATCGTTTCATTTTTCCTGAATTTTAAATCGATAATAAAAATAGATTTATAAATAATATAAATCAACTTAAATTATAAAAAAAAAATTATTGTTGTCCGGTTAAAAATTTAGATTGCTTCGCAAAGCTCGCAATGACGGGGTTTTCATGGTATTTAAGTGAGGGAGGGGTTGGTTGGCGGCTTCGCTGCCAACCAACCCCTCCCTCACGCTATCAGACACATAATGACGTCATTGCGAGCGCAGCGAAGCAATCTTTACAAATAATCTTTCCTTAACCGGACAACAGTGAAAAAAAATCAGAAAGTTGGGATTCTATTTTTGGTATTTAAAAGCAGCCTTTCGGATTCGATCCATAATTGCCATTCCTAATCCATTTTCGGATACCGGCTGAATGAATATTTGCTGTATATCGGGATCATCTTCCATAGTATGCAAAGACGAAAAAAGGTTCGCAGCAATCTCAATCAAATCACCATTAACACTGGTAACAAGTGTTTTAAGCGAACAGTCTGATAAAGGATGCTCTTTTTGATGAATTATTAATCCCGATGCGGGGGGTAGTGATTCCGGTATGTCGGTAAGTATATGCAAAGCTTTGGTTGGTGAATAATGGCTTTTGAGCAAACCCGGCGCAATGGTTCCACCCGAAGCGTGCACTGTGCAATTAAAATGCTGGGGTAAAGTTTCTTTTATTTCGTCTAAAGTAATTTTACCGGCTCTTAAAAGTGTACAGTTGTTTCCTTCGATAAATACGATAGTTGACTCGACACCAACACTTGTACATCCACCGTCGATAATACAATCGACATTTGGCAATTGTTTATTAACGTGCGAAGCCTGCGTTGGGCTTATCCGGCCAAATTTATTGGCACTTGGAGCAGCAATTGGGCAACCCGATTTTCGGATAAGATCAAGAGCAATAGGATTATCGGGCATACGCACCGCCACTGTTGCCAGTCCCGAGGTAACAATATCGGGAACCAAACTACTTTTTGGCAGCACAAAGGTTAAGGGTCCCGGCCAAAACTTTTCGGCTAAAGTAAAAACAGCTTCATTTACGTTTAAAGTGAGGCGGCTCAAGTGGTTGTACGAGGCAATATGAACAATTAAAGGATCGAAAGTAGGACGCTCTTTGAGTTTAAAAATTTTAGCAACTGCAACAGGGTTGAGCGCATTAGCACCCAACCCGTAAACAGTTTCGGTAGGAAAAGCAACCAGCCCCCCCTCGTTTATAATTTTTGCAGCCTTATCAATTTGTTTGTTTAAAGCCTCATTTTTGCTTTTCATACAATAAATATTAGCGCCGCAAAAATATCTTAAACAAATGAATATTGAAAATTCATTGGTATCAAATTGCTATAATCGTCCATATTGGCACCATTTAAACACGCTTCGATTATTTCGCGCCCCAAAGGAGCCAATTCGGGAGTATGATATTTCTGAATTTCGTTTTTGAAAAAATCGAACAAAATTTGCGCGCCGGCATCGTATCCCTCAACACCCACCTCGGGTTGGCGATAAACCTGTAAAAACCTCGATGGAATTTTAACCCCTTCAATAGTCAGATAATTCAGCTCGTATCCCAACAATGGGCTGCGTGCCGGTTGATACTGATCGGTACGTAACTGCACATTTCCCCTGCGGGTTAAGTACTCACGCATAAGTAACTGAGGCTTAAACCCTACTTTCCATACCCCAATATGTTGGTTCGGAACCAGAGTATAACGCATACGTGGTGTTTTTACAATTTGATCGAGCAATAAGTTAGCGTGTGTAACCATTTTACCTGTTGCAAACGGCCAGTACGATCCTACACCCTCAGATTCCATTCCACCTCCGCCAACAATACTGGGATTGGCATGACCACGTGGAGCTGCCAGCCTCCAGAGCCAGGCTAATGCCGGAGGAAGCAGGTGAAACATTCCCAGTATCCCAAAATTCGGATTCTCTTTAGAGGTAGGCGGAGTACGCACCCCAAAACTGCGAATATCGACAGTAACAGGCTTATCAACTACCCCGGGAACAATATCACGGGGAAGAATCACCCGTGGATTCGGACATTTTTTTCCGGGTTCGTCTTCAGTGTGATCCCAAATAAGTGCTGTACTATCGGGGTTCGACTGAACGTTTAAAAAGAGTAAAGGCTTTTGTGGGTTTATGGTTATTTTCTCCAAAAATGGATCATCTCCATATTCGTTTACACTATCAACACGTATAAACCAGGCATTTTCAGCATCAAGCACTCTTAACTTACCATCATCGTGTTGCAAATCGGGATGGCATAAAGCCATGTCGTCGGTTACCGGCCTAAATGAGCAAAAAATAGGAAAATTTATCAAACGACGTTCTTTGCTTATTGTATTTTCTCCAATAAGTACCTGCCCCTCGGGCTCACGAACAATGTGCTGCAACATTTCGCTTTTTCCACCACCGCTTGCACCTTCGTGCATAAACGTGGTATAATTATCGTAAGGGCTCACAACCTGCACCGTAGAGCAATGAGCAGTTATCCAGCCTTCGCGCTCACCTTTTGTTAGCAAAGCTCCGTACAATCCCTTTTTAGCACTTGGCCCGGGATATAAATTGTACGAATATATTTCATGTATTTTTTCGGTGCGATTATGAACAACAACCTGCTTACCATTAAAATGTGTGTGCCTGAAAGTAGGCGCAACAAATATAACCGAACCTATTTCAAAGTTCTCGGGTAAATCGTCGACAGCTACAATGCTTTGTAACATAGATAAGCCCATGGCAAAAAAACCGGCGTTTGCAGGAGCTATTGCCAAACCACCAACTCCAATATTGTCTCTTCCGGCAAAATAAAAAAACATAGCCAGGTCTTGCGACTTCAACCAATCAAAAGTTTCATTTTTAAGCTGATCAAATTCGTATCCGTATTTTTGCTTAAACCGAATCTTATCTGATGGTAATGAATCGGCAATGGCCATTGTATCGGGATCTCGCCGGCGCATATATGCTTCGGTGTAATTTGCCGATATACCGTTTTTTACACGGTGAACAACAGCTTCGGTGTATTCACCTTTACCGGTCACTTCATATTTTACTTCAAAACGATTACTGTTGGGGCCACCCACAGCAGCCGAAGCTAACTCATCGACCGTATTAAAAACCTTGAGATTTGTACTTGAGTTTAGTAATTCGACCACGTTATCAGGTAAAATAATTTTCTTTGTTGCTAAAGCATTCAATAATTCCTTCATTTTTGTACCTATTAAATTAACTAATCAAATACAAAAATAATAAATCGCTACTTAATTTATTTAGCTTTACTTAATTTTCTAACAAATATTAAGTAAATGTAAATGAAGAATTGCTAAGCTAGCCAACACTGTTATTTATCACCCAAAGCATTTCGCAATGATAATCTATGCCATTTTGAATAAAATAAGGAGTTTTATTACTAAAATAGATAGTATCGCCCGCCAACAAGTGATATTGATTTCCGTCAAGCTCAAAATCAATTTCGCCTGAAACAACATAGCAAAATATTTGTCCTGAATGATTTTCGAAATAGTTGTTAAGATTCGAGTTTTTAGTAAACCGAACAAAGTAGGTATCCATTTGCTTGTTTGCATCATGATGCGACAACAAGAAGATTTCGGTTCCCGACGGGGTTATTTCCACAAATTTCATTTCGTTTTTTCGCACAACAGGATTTTTACTCAGGCTTTCATTTTCACCAATCAACTCACCTACCGTAGTCTCCAAACTTTCGGCAATTGCCTTAAGAGTAAAAATTGAGGGAAAAGCTTTCGCTTTCTCGATTTGAGACAAAGCACTGGCACTTACACCTACTTTTTGAGATAACTCATTTAACTGCATATTAAGCGCATCGCGCTTACGCCGTATCCGTTCACCAATTCGTTTCATAACACAAAGCTTTAACTTAAAGAATAAATTTGATGCAAATTTAATAATTTAAGAATTACTTAATTGTTATTTTGCAGCTATCTTCAAAAATATTTTCATAATTCATTATAATATCTAAATTATTATTGGAGCAAGTGTAAAGAAAAACACATTTGCAAAACTGCCAAAATGAACAAAAAAACTTACTGAAAAAGATGTAAACATGAACAAACAAGCGAACAAGTATAAGCCATTTTTTATCACACCTTTATTTCAGCTTCGAAAACAGTCACAGCTTTTCCTTTAATTTCGACACGATTATTGCAAAGCTTAACAACTAATTCGCCCGAACGTTTCGATACTTGTTTTGATTTCATTTCGAATTTATTCAGTTTTTGCGCCCATAAAGGAGTAAGCGCACAATGCGCCGAGCCGGTTACCGGATCTTCGTCAATACCCGAAACCGGGGCAAAACACCGTACAATAAAATCGTAATCGGGATGGGTACTTTGTGCGGTAACCATTAAATTTCCCAAACCATGCGGAGTCATTAAACTAAAACGGGGTGTAAGTTCTCGTATTTCATCTTCGGTTTTTGCAATGGCTAAAACCCAGTCGTAGCTACTTGCATACGTTTCAATCGGTTCAAAACCGACAATTTCGTTAAATTTATCCGGTATATCGATTTTAGTCAAAGGATATTCAGGGAAATTCATCACTATAAACCCATTCTCTTTCTTTACCGTAAGATTACCACCCTGGGCTTTAAAAAATATGGTTTCGTGAACCTGTTTTATCCCAAGTTGATACAAAATATGTGCACTTGCTAAGGTAGCATGCCCACAAAGAGGCTCTTCGCGCACAGGTGTAAAATATCTGATATGAAAATCATTGCCAACGGGCAAAATAAATGCTGTTTCCGACAAATTCATTTCGGCAGCCATATTCTGCATCCATTGTTCACTAACTCCCGAATCGACGAGCATAACCCCAGCCGGATTTCCCTTAAATGGTTCATGTGTAAATGCATCAACCTGATATATTTTTTTTCGCATAGGATATAAATCTTTTAAGGCAAAGATCGTAAAGAAATTTGCATCATCAAACCTCAAAACACTTACTGTTTATTTTGCCATGGCTACAGTACGCAAATCTTTTGGCATTTTCTCAATGGCATAACGTAATGCGGTTCGTGGCATCACAGCTTTGTTTTTTACTACATAATCGAAAACGGCTTGCTCGTGTATGTTGGCAGCAACTTTAAGCATCCAGCCGTAGCCTTTTTGCACCAAATCATCTTTATCGATGAGCAGTATGTCAGCAATTTCAAAAATATCGGGTAAAAACATTCCTTTTCGGGCAGGAATAATAAGCGAAACCGCAGCAGCACGTTTTGCCCAACGATTTTCTGACTTCGCCAGTTTCTTAAGTTCAGTTAAATATTCGGGATACATTTCGATAAATGTGCCCATAGTATGGTTGCAAAATGTATCGCAGGTAGCCCAGTTGTTTACATAGTGGGTTATCCACCTTTCGAAATGCTTAAAATCGGAAGGTTCGTATTGCTTATGCACATAATACGACCATTGACAAGCTACAATGGTTTCCTCCAAAATACCCGTTTGGAAAAGAGCCTCACAAACCTCAAAAACTTCAGTTTTCGATTTTAAAGCGGATGCCTTATAAACCTCTTTGCTGATTTTTCCGACAAGCGGCATTTTTACACCATAAGTAACAATTTCCTCTTTAAAGAAGCGCTGACTACCGATGCGCGTTTTTTCGTCGGATGCATTTTTGAGCGCTGTTTTAATCCTACTGACAATGTTTTGCACAATGCTGTTTTTAACTTCACCTTCATCATTATTCAAAGTATGATTGGAAATTGCCCAAAATACTTTACTTACCCTCATATTCAAACCAGTCGAAAACAGCCGGTACTTCTGCCTGTGTGCCATTTCCGGTGGCATACAAGCCCACGTAAAGGCCGGTAAACCACCCCACGGTTTGGGTACTCAGAAAACGGGCACCGGCAGTTTCTACTTTTTTGAAATCGTTGTTGTTTTGTGCGTACGAGAAAATAAACTCAGAGCCGGTGCCTTCAATTTTTAAATCGACCGCCCCGGATTCAAGCACAATTTCTTCTGACTTGTAAATGGTTTGCCCAAACTGAAGTTTAACTGCAACATAGCGTTTCCCTTGTTTTGAATAAACCATGATGTCGAAGTGCGAACCGTTGTTGAGCAGAATCATTCCGGCTTCTTCGTTTTCGTTTTTAGGGTTGAATTCCATGCGGGTAGTGGCTTCAAATTGAATATCGGTAAGGCGGCGGCCCACAAAGCCTGGATTCCCTTTTTCGCCAATTTTGCCTGCCGATCCGGTTAATTCGAGGATTCCTTTTTTGGAGTTCAATTTAAAATTACCAGCTGTTGGCGGCTGAATGTAGTTCCACTCCAAGCCCAATTCTTCATCATCGAAATTGGTACGGGTTGGCTTGGCTTCAAAAGGATTTAAGGGCAAGGTTGGGCAAGTCATTTCAACTGCTACGGTTCCGTTTCCGTTCACCACCGGCCAACCGCCTTTAGGCCAGCTAACGGGCACCAGGCAGGTTTCGCGGCCCAAAATATGGTGTGGTGGATATCCGGTCACACTGCGGTAACCGTGAATCACCATCCACCAGCTCTTATCGTGTGCCTGAATAATATCGGCATGGCCAATGCCTTGTATCGGTTTGCCCATCCCGGCCACGTTCACATGAGTTGCAATAGGGTTTGCCGGGTTATCGATATACGGCCCCCATATGTTATGGCTGCGGGCTATGGTTACCATGTGTGCTTCCTCGGTGCCTCCTTCGGCAGCCATCAGGTAGTAAAAACCATCTTTTTTATAAATATGCGGTGCCTCGGGGTAACGCCCCCCTGTTGAGTTCCAGATTTTTTTTCGCTCACTGAGCAAGTTCCCGGTTTCGATGTCGATTTCGGCAAGTTCGAAGGTTGAAGTAATTACGTAGGCTTTGCCGTTATCATCGAAGAAAAGGTCGGGGTCAATTTCGGGCATATCAATCCAAATCGGGTCGCTCCAGGGGCCGGCAGGATTTTGAGCTGTTACATAGAAATTCCCTTTGTACGAAACATTGGTGGTTATCATGTAAAAAGTTCCCGCGTGGTAACGGATGGTTGGGGCAAAAATATTGATTTCGCCATCAATTTGGCCTTTACGATGGATGCAGTGCCCGATTTGGTTCCAGTGAATTAAATCCTTACTATGAAAAACCGGTACTCCCGGATAATATTCGAAAGTGCTGTTTACCAAATAGTAATCGTCGCCTACACGGCATACGCTCGGATCGGGGTAAAAACCGGGAATAACAGGATTGGTGTACGTTACTTCGGCTGTAGTATCGACAGCCATTACCCATGGATTGGGATTAACTTGCTGTGCAAACAATTGTACGCTAAAAGCGACAATAAAACAGGATATTATGTATTTCATAGTATTACGTTTATATGCATTTCGACACTAAAAATAAGAACAATATTGAAATATAGGCCCTAAAATTGCAAGCGAAATTGCATAAATAAACATTGTAATCCCCTATTGAAAACAAATTATATCGTTGAAGCCTTAAAAAGGACATTGCCTCCGGTTCGAATAACGAAGAAATTCAAAAATAAAATCACAAAACAGTTTTAAATCTCTGCAGATCTCCGGTATTAAATTTAATCCGTTTCTTCGTTTTTAAAATAAAAACTAAAGACAGCCTTTTATAAATTAAGGTTATGTGCTTATTGATAGTTATTTTTTGCGCCTTTTAATCACTGTTGTAAGGTATAAAACAATTAGCGATACCACAGCAACCAAGGTAATGCCGGTAAAAAATCCCCTAAAAAAATCAATCATTCCAAAACTGCTTCGTTCTTTTAAAAAGTCAAAAAAAACGTAGCCGACAATTCCCAACAAACTAACAACTGCGGCCGATTTTTTGCCCGATAATAGTGCTTTCATTTATAATTCCTCCAA
>CAZARW010000086.1:0-10600 GCA_964487645.1 uncultured Prolixibacteraceae bacterium | reverse complement strand
GGGTTGATAAAAACGCCCTCGGGCAATGTTTTCTGAATTTCGTCAACACGTTGTTTTACATCGCGGATTACCTTGTTCGAGTTGGCATCTTTGAGCATCATAATTTGGCCCATTACTTTCTCGCCTTCGCCATTGGCGGTAATGGCTCCAAAGCGGTTGGCGCTGCCAAATTGCACCGTGGCCACATCTTTTACAAGCAGAGGAATGCCCCTGGTGGTGCTGATCACAATCGATTCAACATCGCTTAAGTTTTTTACCAAACCATCGCCACGGATAAAGTAGCTTTGGTTTTGCTTTTCGATGTAAGCTCCTCCGGCCACGCTGTTGTTTTTATCGAGCGCATCGTAAACATCAATGAGGGTAATGCCAAAACCTTTCAGTTTTTCGGGATCGACCGCAACTTCGTACTGTTTCAAAAAGCCGCCCCAGGTGTTCACTTCAACCACACCGGGAATGCCCGAGAGTTGCCGTTTTACCACCCAATCCTGAATGGTGCGCAGTTCCATGGTGGTGTAGCGGTCCTTGTAGCCCGGTTTGGTGTCGAGCACGTACTGGTAAATTTCGCCAAGCCCGGTGGAGATTGGCCCCATTTCGGGAGTTCCAAATCCGGCGGGAATGTTTTCCGAAGCCGATTTGATTTTTTCGGCAATCAACTGGCGGGGCAGGTAGGTGCCCATGTTGTCGTCGAAAACAATGGTAACTACCGACAGCCCAAACTTCGATATAGAACGGATTTCCTTTACGCCGGGCAGGTTCGACATTTCGAGCTCAACGGGGTAAGTAATAAATTGTTCCACATCTTGTGTCGAAAGGCTGGTGCTGGTGGTTATTACCTGTACCTGATTGTTGGTAATATCGGGTACGGCACCTAAGGGTATTTGGGTAAGAGCATAAATGCCAAAAACGGCAATTGTTAAGGTTAGCAATATGGCAATAAGCTTGTTGCGTATGCTGAAATCAATGATTTTATTGAGCATGGTGTTGCGGTTTTTTATTTTTATAAAATATATTACAGTGCATATATTCTAAAATTGCAAACAACGTTTTTCAATTTTTGTTTTATAATGAATAGCTTTGAGATAATTATTTTATTTTTGCTATTGTTTTATTTGTTATTATTAGTAATAACTTTGCAAACTTCAGATAGATTAATATATAATTCATTTTTTAAAATAATTACAATGAAACACATACTTATTATTTCTGCATTTATAGCATTTATTACTGTAAATACGAGTGCTCAAAACACAAACGAACAGGTATCAGATTCAATCATTTTTTCACAATTAGTTTACGATTACGGGACAGTAGAGCAAGGAAGTGATGGAATTTCCAAATTTGAATTTACCAATAAAGGAGAAAAACCATTGTTATTGACTAATGTTCGAGCATCATGCGGATGTACAGTTCCAACATGGCCACGTGAACCAATTCAGCCAGGAGAGAAAGGAGTGATTGAAGTAAAATACAATACACGAATTGTTGGTTCTTTTAATAAATCAATCAATGTTTACTCAAATGCTGCAAATAATTATGTGGTACTGAGAATTAAAGGAAAAGTTGAGAAGGTGCAGTAGTATCCTTTTCTATAGTGGTATAATGCTTATTTGTTACATATTTCGAATAAAAAACAGAAATATGTCGGGTAAGCATTTTTTTATGCAGAATTCGTTTCGTTATGAGTTTTTATCGTTAAAACCGAAAAAGCTTTCACTTACATATTAATTCTTCTCATTTATTTATTTGTACAGATTTCATTATCAATTCTTGAATACTTTTGATTGTATAGTTTTATTTATTCAACTCTTTATTATTCTAGTTTATACAATTAATGCGAATGTAGAAAAACGATGAGGATTAAGATTTTGCTCATATTTGCAGCATGTTTTATCTGTTTAAATATATATGCAGATAACTACAAAAGATATCCGTTCAAATCAGGTAGAGTTGAATATGCATTATCCGGTAATACTCAAGGTATACAAGTTTTGTATTGGGATAATTACGGTTACAATGAATTGTTAGTCGAAAAATCACAAACAGAGATAATGGGGCAGAAAAGCTTAAGTTATAAGTCAACATTAACTCAGGGAAATGATGTATATACATGGTCTGATGATGATGATAAAATATACTTAGTAAAAACTTCTTTAAATGATAAATGGAATAGAAATAATTATTCCGACGATGATATCGAGATTTTTTTGACTGAAATATTCAAGGAAGCCGGGTATGAGAAAAACCGAACCGAAATATTGCTTGGCAAAAAATGCGATGTGTATGAAGGACTTGGTGAGTTATGGATATGGAAAGGAATTAAACTTAAAACCGAAATTAGATTGTTTGGTACATATAATCAGGTTATTGCTGTTGATATAAACCTCAGTTGGGATGCTCAAAGCTCAATATTTGCTGTACCCTCTGGTTATAGGATGGTAAATATCGAAAATGTAGACGAAGAAATAGATCAGAAAAGTTATAGTGAAGATGGAGCATTAGATTCTGTCGAAATACAAAAGATGCTTGAAGGACTTTTTGAAAAAGAAGAATGAATTTGACTTTATATGTACATGCTTGCAATAAATAATTGTAAGCACTTTTTTTTCGCAAAAAAATGATCACCGGGCAGTGATCATTTTCAGGGTGATTTTTATAAAATAAACAGGGAGAGAAGAATTAACTCTATTTCTGTATATAAAGTTACAAAACTTATTTGTTAAAAGGAAGTGTATGATGTACACATTTTCAGATAAATAAATGAATATGTGTTTTTGTTGTATGATATAGCCTTTCTGTAAAATGAAATGCCATTTTTTGTTGATTTAGTTTTGTTGTAATAATCGTTGAATTTTCAAAAAAAGTGTAATTAATACGTAGTTGAAGTTTAGTATAATTTGAAAGCATGTGTTTTATAGCATGTTTGCAAGTCGTATTTTTTAATGGTGGAAGTATTTTTTGGGGTTGAAATTGTTTATTTGAGTTCAATTTTCTTAATTTTTTTTCGAATACGTAATGCAAGTAAAATACCGGCAGTTGCCAGTCCTATAACAAAACCAAACCATATTCCCTCTGCTCCCATATTAAAAACAAAAGCAGCTATATAACTTACGGGCAAACCAATAAACAAGTACGAAATGCTTGCAATAACCATAGGTACTTTTACATCGGCAAATCCACGTAAAATGCCAAGACACACAACTTGTAGTCCATCAAAAATCTGAAAAGCAGCTGCTATGATTAACAAGGATGCTGCTTGTTTAATTACCAATAAATCAGGACTAAAAATGCGGGGCAGTTGATTTCTGAAAATAAGAAATACAATACCGCACACTAGCATGTAGCTCAGAACAATGTGTGCAGCCGAAATGGCAACACTTTCCATGCTGTTAAAGTCACGGCGCCCTAACTGATAACTAACACGAATTGTTGTAGCCATAGCTACTCCGTTTGCTATCATGAAAGTAAAGCTTGCAAGTCCCATTGCTACCTGGTGTGCTGCTAACTGAACATCACCTATCCATCCCATCATAATTGCACCTAAAGCAAATACCAATATTTCAAAAACCATTTGAATGGCAATGGGAAAACCAACTTCAAAAATGCGTTTTATATTTTTAATACTTGTTTTTGCTTTTGGTATAAGCTTAAAATAAAGTTTCGTTTTTTTCGATACAATTAAGCCGATTATTATTAAAAGAGCCATAACAATACGGCTGATAAGTGTTGCATATCCGGCTCCCTGTAGTCCCATTACGGGAAATCCGCACTTGCCAAAAATCAAAAAATAGTTTAATGCAATATTTACAATATTCGAAAGAATTGTTGCTGCCATTGCAATAATAGTATTTCCAATGCCTTCGCCAATTTGTTTAAAAACAATAAACAACAAAAAAGGAATTAGCGAATAAGTGAGTAAACGATAATAGGGTATTGCTTGTGTATATACTTCGGTGGGTTGTTGCATAAGGGGCATAAAATATGTTATTAGCCATGAACTTATGCTCAGTAGAATTACTATAAAAAATGCCAATATAAGTCCGTTTTTTATCGATTGAGCTACATCTGTTTCGTTTTTTGCTCCATGAGCATGCCCAATGATAGGAGTTAAACCTAAAAAAATACCTATTCCAAAAACCATTACTACCATAAAAATACTGTTGGCAAATGCAGCAGCTGCCAGCTCGGTAGTGCCTACCCGGCCAACCATGGCATTGTCAACAAGATGAACAACCATTTGCCCCGCTTGTGTCAATACTAAAGGTATAGCCAGATTGAGTAAGCGCTTATAATATTGAGTGTATTTTTTGAACATATTTTTATTTGGCTCGCAAATATACTACTCATTTACTAATCGCACAGTACATACATTTCTTTTTGTGGGTTAATGAGCAAAATCGGGCATTGTTTTTTATTAATAATTCGTTGTTCAAATGTTCCAATTAAAAAATCGAGTAAAGTAACATTGAAGCTGCCTGTAAATATTAGCATATCAAACAAATATGATTTTTTTATTGCTTGTTGATGGATGTTGAAATTAGTTGAATTATGCCGGCTTATATGGTAGTAAAATGAAAATTGTTGATAGAGTTTATCTGCAAAATCAATTGTTGTGGTTTCGGCATGTTTTTTTGGGGTAAATAATGTGATTTCGTGTTTTGCAAAACGTCCAAAATAACTTCCCCAAAGTATCGATTCTTTTGTGCCTGAACGTTCGTCAACCGGAATGAGTATCTTTTTGTTATTTGCTTTTGTGTTATGTGTAAAATAAAACGGGAAACGCGATTTATAAAAAGCTTTCAAGATATTTTTGTTAAGCGAAGGACCGCAACACAGCATTATTGTATTGTATTTTTCGCCAAGAATAGTGCATAAATCCCATAATTTTCCTTGTAAAATTAATGTCGAAACCAAAAGTTGAGGAATATCCTTTTTTACAAGTACTGAATATTGTTTAATTTTTGATTGTAAATACTCTTCTTGTTTTTTGGTTTGGTAGTTTGCAAAAAAACACAATTCCTTTTCGAGAGTAAGTGCCATGTTTGCAGCATTAATAAGTGTTGTATGGAACTCTTTTTCGCAGTTGCACCAAATTAAAATTCGTTGATTTTCAATTTTTGCCATAAACTTTTTTTGTTTTTGTAAGTTTTATGAATTGTCTGTAAAAAATCATCGCTTAAGCAGACTCTTTTTTATATATTCGAAAAAAAACGGCATGATCAACGATAAAATATTTAACCCCCAAAGCATAATTGTAGTAGGAGCTTCGAATAAAATCGATAAGCCGGGAGGAAAAATAATAAAAAACCTTATCGATAACAATTATGAGGGCAGTTTAATGCCAGTAAATATTCGAGGAGGGAGTATCCAGGGTTTCGATGCATATACAAGTGTGCATGATTTGCCTGATGCTGATTTAGCGATATTGGCTGTTCCGGCAAAGGTGTGTCCCGAAATCATGCAGGTTCTTGCTCAAAAAGGCGTTTCTGCGTTTATTGTTATATCGGCAGGGTTTAGCGAAGAGGGCAGGCAAGGAGCTATGTATGAGCAACAAATGGTTGATATTGCAAATCAGTACAATGCATGCCTTATTGGTCCAAATTGTATTGGTGTAATTACTCCCGGTTATGCCGGTATATTTACTACACCTGTTCCAAAACTAAAAAATGACGGAGTCGATTTTATTTCCGGATCAGGTGCTACGGCTGTTTTTATTATCGAGTCGGCAATATCAAAAGGTTTACAGTTTCATTCGGTAATATCGGTCGGTAATTCGGCACAACATGGCATCGAAGATGTTTTGGCGTACATGGATGAGACATTCGATTCCTGCAATTCATCCAAAATTAAACTTCTTTATATTGAAAATATTAACAATCCGGATAAGTTATTATATCATGCAAAATCATTAATCCGAAAAGGTTGCCGTATTGCAGCAATAAAAGCCGGTTCGTCCGAAGCAGGAAGCAGGGCTGCGGCATCGCACACTGGAGCTTTGAGCTCGTCTGATTTGGCTGTTGAAGCCCTGTTTCGGAAAGCCGGAATTGTGCGGTGTTATGGGCGCGAAGAGCTTACAACGGTAGCCTGTATTTTTACAAAAAAGAAACTCACAGGCCGCAACATTGCCATTATAACTCATGCCGGAGGACCGGCGGTAATGCTTACCGATGCTCTCGAAAGTGGAGGCTTAAATATTCCTGAAATACCCGATTCGGAGGCAAAAAATACGCTTAAAAACATGCTGCCTCACGGTTCGTCTGTCCAAAATCCTGTCGATTTTTTGGCTACCGGCAATGCCCGGCATCTCGAAGCAATTATTAAAGCCTGCGAATATTCATTCAAAAATATCGATGCAATGGCTGTTATATACGGAAGCCCCGGATTGTTTCCTGTTAGGGAGGCATACAGTACTATTGATAAAATGATGAGAGAATGTTCGAAACCGATATATCCAATTCTTCCCTCGGTAATTAATGTTAAAGAAGATGTAGCTTATTTTATTTCGCATGGAAATGTAAATTTCCCCGATGAAGTGTTGTTGGGTAAAGCTCTTGCAAAAGTGTATCGAACACCAGAGCCGTCTGAGGAATCTGATTATGTGAAAAATGTTGATATACAAAAATTGCATGAAATTATCCGAAATACAAACAATGGATATCAACCTCCTGAAGTAAACTGGAAATTGCTCGATTTGGCTGGAATTGCCCGGGTTAACGAAATTGAAATTGTGTCGGAAAATCAAGCTTTGCAAGCTGCCAAAAAAATTGGATATCCACTCGTAATGAAGGTGGTTGGGCCTCTGCATAAGTCCGACGTCCATGGTGTAAGCCTTAATATTAAATCAGACGAAACTGTTGTAAAAGAATACCATCGCTTGATTAATATTGAAAATACAAGCTCAATTTTAATGGCACCAATGCTTTCGGGAACTGAGCTTTTTATCGGGGCTAAATACGAGAAACCCTTTGGACATGTAGTAATCTGCGGGCTTGGCGGTATTTTTGTCGAAGTACTAAAAGATGTAACTTCGGGGCTGGCTCCTCTAAGTAGCGATGAAGCAATGTCGATGATTAAAAGTTTACGAGCCCGAAAAATTCTTGATGGATACCGGGGAAATGAACCTGTAAAGAAAACTGTATTTGCCAATATGTTGGTAAAGCTCTCGGCAATGTTGCGTTTTGCTCCGCAAATAAAAGAAATTGATATAAATCCGCTTATGGCTAAAGGCGAAAATATTTTTGCTGTTGATGTACGTATACGGATTGATCACGGCAACGAATGATTCTGTATTGATATTGTATGTTGGCCGCATTTGCTTTGTTTGTATATTTGTGTAATTGTTAATTTACCTGAAATAACGTAATTTTTTACGGGTTAAACGAGCATCATGCCAGATACGTGCAAGCATCGGCAATTAAAATCATGTGCGTTTCGTTTTATTTATTTTTTGTATTAAATCTCTATAAAATGAAAATATTCAACATTATTCCATTAATCTTACTAACATTAATTATGATTTCGTCGTGTTCAAAATCAACCGAAAATGAAACAGGATATACTCCTCCTGAAATAGAGTTTACCAGCAACAAACTTACTCCGGAGCTATTGTTAAAAATGGGACGCCTAAGTGGTGAAACTGTTTCGCCCGATGGCAAAAACGTGTTGTATGGTGTTACGTATTTCGATATTGCAGAAAATAAAAGCTATCGGGATTTATACGTATATAATATTAAAAACAAAAGTACCGTAAGAATAAGTGATACAGCTGTAAATGAAAATAATGCCGTATGGAGCCCCGATGGCAAAAAAATAGCTTTTACTTGCAACGAATCAGGTTCAGAGCAACTTTGGGAAATGAATACTGACGGAACACAACGTAAGCAAATCAGTTTTTTTGATAAAGATCTTTTGGGTTTTAAATTTTCGCCTTGTGGAAAAAAGATTGTTTTTGTAATGAAAGTAAAACTCGACAGTACTGTAAACGATATACATCCCGATTTGCCAAAGGCTAATGCCCGAATCGAAAACGACATAATGTACCGGCACTGGGATAGCTGGCACGATTACTCGTATAATCACCTGTTTATTGCAGATTATTCCGAAAACGGAATCTCCGGGGTGAAGGATATAATGGAAAATGAGAAATACCATTCTCCTACTGTTCCATTTGGCGGAATTGATGATTTTGCATGGAGCAGAAATGGAGAAATACTGGCATATGTTTGTAAAAAGAAAAATGGAAAAGAATATGCCTTCTCAACAAATACCGAAATTTGGTTGTACGATACAGCAAATGGAGAAACAACAAATTTTACAGAAGGAAATTTTGGATACGATATGTCTCCTGTTTTTTCACCTTGCGGAAAATATTTGGCTTACACAAGTATGGCGCGCAATGGTTACGAAGCCGACCAGGCCCGTTTGTTTATTGCCAATATCAAAACCGGTGAGCGAAAGAACCTTTTTCAAGAGTTTGAAGAGAGTGCGCATAATATATTATGGGATTCAACCGGTACAAACATTTATTTCATTAGCGATATAAAAGCAAGCGATCAAATTTTTAAAGTTGATATAAAAAGTTCTCATATTGAACAATTAAGTACAGGGATACACAATTTTAAATCGATTCAATGGGCAGAGAACAAGCTTATGGCACGGAAGCATTCTATGTCGGCACCTGACGATTTATATTTGTTTGATTTACAAAAACAACGCGATGAGGCTATAACTGCAATTAATGCAAACATTACTTCTAACATTGAATTCGGAAAAGTTGAAAAGCGGTGGGTAAAAACATCCGATAACAAGGATATGCTTGTTTGGGTTATTTATCCTCCCGAATTCGATGCATCAAAAAAATATCCGGCATTACTCTATTGTCAGGGAGGACCGCAGGGTACAGTAAGCCAATTTTGGTCGTACCGATGGAATTTTCAGCTCATGGCTGCAAACAATTATATTATTGTGGCTCCAAACCGTAGAGGCTTGCCCGGATTTGGTATGGAGTGGCTGGAGCAAATTAGCACCGACTATGGTGGTCAAAACATTAGCGATTATCTTTCGGCTATTGATGCGGTTTCGGCCGAATCGTATGTAGACAAAAACCGACTGGGTGCTGTAGGAGCAAGTTATGGGGGCTTTTCGGTGTTTTATCTTGCGGGGCATCATCAAAAACGTTTTAAAGCTTTTGTGTCGCATGCAGGTATTTTTAATTTTGAACAAATGTATGCTACTACCGAAGAAATGTTTTTCGTAAACTGGGATTTGGGCGGGCCTTATTGGGATAAATCCAATAAGGTTGCACAACGATCATATTCTTTTTCTCCTCATCATTTTGTCGATAAATGGGATACTCCAATTTTGGTTATCCATGGCGAAAACGATTATAGAATACCTTATACCCAAGGAATGGCTGCATACAATACCGCCATAATGCGTGGCATACCTGCACAATATTTACATTTTCACGATGAAAATCATTGGGTACTGAAACCTCAGAATGCTATTCTTTGGCATCGCACTTTTTATACCTGGCTCGATAAATGGTTAAAGGTAGATGAGTAATGGTTTTGTATTTCATTTTCGGTTTTTTTTTGGCGGTTAAATTCAAATGCAAAAAAATCTTTTTATTAACAATTATTTAAAATTCGTTTACTAATTCGTGAGTTGTTAATTGGAAATTTGCTCTTGTGTTTTTTTCTTGTTTGTTGATTTACGATATTTTTTATAGAATTTAGAGTTGTTTAAATGATTTTATAGTGTTTTTTGCATTTTACTGTGCTGGAATTGAGTCTGATGCGCTTTTCTTTGCTTACAAGCAAGTATGCAAATTTTTTTTTAGTCAATTTTATCTGTATTTTTGAGAAAAATAAAAAAGCAGTAAATATATTATTGCTGAAAATTGTAAAAACAGTGTTTTTCTGATTTTTTTGGTGTTAAAAAACACCCCTTTAAATGTTAAAATTTGATAAAATGCCGTTTTTGTGTGACGAAAGTCACTTTTCTGTTGACGAAAGTGAAAAAATATTTGGAGCGTATTGTAAAAAGTTCTATATTTGTATCAGAATCATTAGAGATAATATTTCAAATAAAGATATTTTTTTTGGTGGTGTTTTAGTTTAAGAGGGGAATGAATTAGCTCTGTCGCTTGACAGGGCTTTTTCTATTTTATATCCGTATGTATTTTCTGTTATTCTACTGCCATAGCTATAAAGCAATACCTTAAAAAAAATGTTTGGTTTTTTTTACTTTTTATTCAAATAAAAATAATTCAGATTTTTATGTGAATATAGTTTGTTCTTTTAGAGTGAAAATATATTAGTTGCTTTGCTGTACAATTTATATATGTGTAGTTGAGGATAAAACTACAGCTAATTACAATCTATGTATCAGTTTTTTTTTGATAGAATAGTATGTGTGTGTCGGGTTTTAAGATATGCATGTAGATCTTAGCTTGATTGATGGGGATATAATTTTCTACTTTTGCATCAAAAAGGCAGATAGGCAACATTGTTTGGGTTTGCTTGTTCTTCTAATTTTTAGAAACAGTTTTATGAAGATAAATTTAAAGACAACACCTTTTCCTTTTAAAGTCGATAAATTT
>CAZARW010000085.1:0-10847 GCA_964487645.1 uncultured Prolixibacteraceae bacterium | reverse complement strand
TGCTGGCCGGGGTGGGGCTTGCATTTATGTTAAAGGCAAACCACCCGCAAATGACATATTATGCCGGTATTATGGTTGCAATAATTGGTATTACCTACCTTGTTGATGCTATATTGCAGAAAAAGTTCCCTTCATTTTTAAAAACATCGGCTGTACTTGTTTTAGCTGCCATGCTTGCTATTGGAGCAAATTTTTCGCGAATGTATACCGTTTACGAGTATGGCAAATATTCAATGCGGGGCGAGTCAGAGCTTACTCCAAATGAGGATCAAACCTCGGGACTCGATAAAAGCTACATACTTGATTATAGTTACGACATAGGCGAAGCTATGACGGCTTTTATTCCGCGTTTTAAGGGAGGTAGTATGGCTGAGCCTTTGAGCAATGAGAGCCATTTTTACAAAGAATTGCGTAAAGTTGCCGGTGCAAAACAAGCCCAACAAATAGCACAAAATGCTCCATTGTACTGGGGCAGTCAGCCCATTTCGGGAGCTCCGTTTTATTATGGAGCCGTTCTGTGTTTTTTGTTTGTATTTGGATTGTTTGTGGTAAAAGGCCGCGATAAATGGTGGATAGCAGCTACCGTTGTAGTCGCTTTTCTGCTTTCGTTGGGTAAATATTTACCTTCGTTGGCGCATTTTATGGTCGATTACTTTCCGGCATACAATAAGTTTCGCGATGTAAAAAATATCATTGTAATTCAACAATTTGCAATGGCTCTGTTGGGAGTTTTGGCAATACGGCAATTGTATCTGAAAAAAATATCCGATAAAAAGATTTTTACTGCATTAAAATGGTCGTTTGGTATTGCTGGAGGTATTTCCTTATTGTTTGCATTAATACCGGGTATTGCGGGGAGTTTTGTGGGAGCTTCGGATGCACAATATCTGCAAATTGGCTGGCCCGAAAGTTTAATCAATGCCCTGCAAGCCGACCGTAAAGCAGTGCTCAGAGCCGATGCATTCCGCACATTTGTATTTGTTGCTCTTGCCGCTGCAGGGTTATGGGCTTATACCAAAGGCAAGCTTAAAGCACAATATGCTTTGGCTGTATGGGTGGTTCTCATTTTTGCCGATATGTGGCCAATGAACAAAAAATATTTGAATAACGATGATTTTATCTCGCAGCATAAAATGGAAAATCCGTTTACTGCTTCGGCTGCCGATAATGAAATCTTAAAAGATAAAGGATACTATCGTGTTTTAAATATTTCCGAAAGAATTAATCCATTTAGTGATGCTTCAACTTCATATTTTCATAAATCGATTGGAGGATATCATGGAGCAAAATTGCAACGCTATCAAGAGCTTATTTCGAATCATATTGCTCCCGAGATACAAAGCCTTAATCGGCGTTTACAGAATGTAAAAACACAAGCCGATTTAGAGCAAGTATTTGCCGGCCTCAATGCAATAAACATGCTCAACACTCAGTATATTATACTGCAATCAAACCAAAGGCCTTTGTATAACAGGCGGGCAATGGGCAATGCGTGGTTTGTTAACAAAATTTTGATGGTTGAAAATGCCGATGAAGAAATTGAAAAACTTGATGAAATAAATATTGCCACAACGGCTTTGGTTGATAAACGCTACTCCAGCTTATTGCCAAATACTCTAAGTGCAGACACAACTGCCGGCATTGCGCTTACATCGTATGCTCCAAACCGACTCGAGTATGTTGCTAATACGAGCAGCAGTCAACTAGCAATATTTTCCGATATTTATTATCCTAAAGGTTGGAAGGCAACAATAAACGGAAATCCCGCCGAGCATTTTCATGTAAATTATGTTTTACGGGGCATGATCGTTCCTGAAGGTAAAAGTGACATAGTTTTTTATTTCGAACCCGATTCGTATTTCATGGGAAACAAAGTTTCGTTTGTGAGTTCAATTCTTCTACTATTAGCAGTTGCTGCCGTAATATTTATCGAATATAAAAAACGCAAAATTGTACAAAGCAATGAGTAAAAAGGGACCAAGGCCAATAAAACGACGATTGTTTAATGCATATTTTGTTTCTACATTGAGCATTACTATGCTGCTTTTTCTGGTTGGGCTTTTAGGCTTAATGGTCTTTAATGCACAGTATTTAAATAACTATATTCGAGAGAATATTGGTTTTACTATTGTACTCGACGATCAGGTGCGCGATGTTGACTTGTTGCAACTGCAAAAACTTTTGTCGGCTCAGCCCGAAGTTAAAGAAGCGGTATATGTTGATGCCGAAACTGCCGCTAAAACACTGCAGAGTGAATTGGGCGAAGATTTTGTCGATTTTTTAGGGTATAATCCACTCAATGCATCAATCGATGTTAAGCTTTTTGCAGCCTATACGCATAACGACAGCTTATTAAATCTTGAACAAAAATTTATGGATTTTCCTAATGTGCAAGAGGTATACTATCAACGAAATCTTGTTAATTTGATAAACGAAAATACAAGCAAAATCAATATTGTACTTTTAGTACTTGGTGTAATTATGTTGCTTATTTTCTTTGCGTTAATTAACAATACAATTCGTTTATCAATTTATTCGAAACGCTTTATAATAAACACAATGCAATTGGTTGGAGCAACCCGTAGTTTTATTCGTAAACCCTTTGTAATTCAGTCGGTAATACACGGTTTAATTGGTGCTTTTTTCGCCAATGTGCTTTTGCTTTTACTTATACAAGGATATACTCATCATTTTAAGCAATTGTTTAGCGCTTACAAACCCGAGATAATTGTTGGAGTTCTTACCTTGGTTTTCATAGTGGGTGCAGTTATTTCGTGGTTTTCAACAAGGCTGGCAGTCAACAAATTTTTACGATTGCGTTACGACGAGTTATTTAATTAATTAATTTTGCAGGCAAAATATATTGTACTATGATTAAAAAGTCAACAAGTTCAAATCAAAATCAATTTCCCTTAACCTGGGAAAACTATCGCTTAATCATTATTGGAGTATTATTCATCATTGTTGGATTTATACTTATGAGCGGAGGTGGCAGCGACGACCCAACTGCATTTAATCCCGAGATATTCAGTTTTAGGCGAATAACTCTTGCTCCTATTGTGTCTTTGTTCGGATTTATTTTTATTATTTATGCAATAATGAAGAAACCCAAAAAAGATAAAACCGAAGAATAAAACATTGTATTATCCGACAAAAACCTTTAAGGCAACAGCCTGCAAAAATTACACAAAAGCACTATTGTCATTTTATTATACCATTCTTTACATTAATGGGTAAAATGGTTTATACAAATACCTTATTTTAAAAGCAATTATCCGTGAATATACTTCAGGCAATTATATTGGGTTTAATACAAGGGCTTACTGAGTTTTTACCTGTAAGTTCAAGCGGACATCTCGAAATTGGCCATGTTTTGTTTGGTGTTGACGGAGGCGATAACCTGATTTTCGACATATTGGTGCATGGAGCAACTGTATTAAGCACGCTTGTTGTTTTTCGGAAAGAAATATTTGAATTGTTTTCAGGACTTTTCAAATTTCAATGGAACGAACAAACACAATACATCTCAAAACTTCTGCTTTCGGCAGTGCCTGTTGCAATAGCCGGAATATTTTTCGAAGAACAGGTTGAAGCACTTTTTTCGGGAAACCTGATCTTTATTGGCAGCATGTTACTATTTACGGCAGCACTTTTATCGTTTGCATATTTCTCGAAATCCCGAACCCGAAAAATAACATTTATCGATGCATTTGTTATTGGTGTAGCACAAGTGCTGGCAATTATTCCCGGAATATCGCGCAGTGGAGCCACCATTGCAACCGGAATGATTATAGGAAACAACAAAGCCAATCTTGCAAAGTTTTCTTTCCTTATGGTGATTATCCCTATTTTAGGTGCAAATTTTTTAAACCTTGTTTCGGGCGAATTTACTCAAACTACATCAATCGGAGTTTTACCATTAATCGCAGGATTTATTGCCGCTTTTGCAGCGGGTTTGCTAGCCTGTAAGTGGATGGTAAATATTGTGCGAAAAGGGAAAATAATTTATTTTGCTGTTTATTGTGTTCTTATCGGTGCAATTGCTATCTTTGCCGCCTGATTTTTCTAGCTTAAGGCTTAATTTATAGTGTTGGAAATTAGCATTTCATGGCAGGTATTTTATCAAATGTAGATTTTGTTTCAGGAGAAATCCTGCTTTTCGATAAGCCATTGGACTGGACTTCGTTCGATGTAGTGAATCGTATACGTTATGTTTTGTGTAAAAAGTTGGGGATTAAAAAATTAAAAGTTGGCCATGCCGGCACTCTCGATCCTAAAGCAACAGGACTGGTTGTGTTGTGTACCGGAAAATCAACTAAAAAAATTGAAGAAATCCAAGCAACCACAAAAGAGTATATTGCAACACTTAAAATTGGAGCAACAACACCTTCGTTTGATCTCGAAACACCCGAAGACAAAGAATATCCTACAGAGCATATAACTCTTGCCCATATTGAACAAAGCGTTCAATCGTTTGTTGGAACTATTGATCAGGTTCCGCCTGTATTTTCGGCAATTAAAGTAAACGGAAAGCGTGCTTTTAAATACGCCCGTAAAGGCGAGGAACTTGAGTTAAGCCCACGTAAAATCGATATTTATTCGATTGAAATACTAAGTTTCAAGAATATGTTATTAACCATCCGTGTGCAATGTGGAAAAGGAACATACATTCGTTCGCTGGCACGCGATATTGGACAAAAACTCAATAGTGGAGCCTATTTGGTTCAATTACGCAGAACCATTGTTGGACAGTATAATGTTGACCATGCTTTTTCTATTGAAAGTTTTGAAAATGAATTAAATTTGCTGTAAAATAGTGCAAATTTTTCGTTTTATAAATTGATTATAAAATATTAGTTTTGAGTTGAATGACAAAACAAAAAGTAAATAACTTATAAAAGAATATACGAATGAAATTATCGAAGTTTAAATTTAAATTGCCCGAAGAGCTTATAGCCATGCATCCAACGTATCATCGCGACGAAAGCCGTTTGATGGTACTCAATCGTGAGACCCGCAAAATTGAGCACAAAATTTTTAAAGATTTAATTAATTATTTCGATGATGGCGATGTTTTAATCTTTAACGACACTAAAGTTTTTCCTGCCCGCTTATACGGAAATAAAGAAAAAACCGGCGCCGAGATTGAAGTATTTTTGCTTAGAGAACTCAATCGTGAGCAACGTTTGTGGGATGTACTGGTCGATCCAGCTCGCAAAATTCGTATTGGCAATAAGTTGTATTTTGGCGAAAACGACGACCTGGTTGCCGAGGTAATTGATAATACAACATCGCGTGGACGTACTTTGCGCTTTTTATTCGATGGTTCGTACGAAGATTTTAAAGATACATTATACTGTTTGGGCGAGACTCCACTCCCAAAATTTATTAATCGTCCGGTTGAAAAAGAAGACCGTGAGCGTTATCAAACAATATTTGCAAAACACGAAGGAGCTGTTGCAGCACCAACTGCCGGATTGCACTTTAGCCGTGAGTTGCTTAAGCGCCTCGAAATTGTAGGAAGCGAGTTTGCATATGTTACCTTACATGTTGGGCTGGGTAATTTCCGAAGCGTTGATGTTGAGGATCTTACAAAACACAAAATGGACTCGGAGCAAATTTGGATAGGCGAAGAAACATGCAATGTGGTTAACAAAGCCATTGAGAACAGAAAAAATGTTTGTGCTGTTGGAACCACTGTTATGCGAACTCTTGAGACTTCGGTTTCGACACAAGGTCAATTAAAACCCTTTGAAGGCTGGACAAACAAATTTATTTTTCCTCCTTACGATTTTAGTGTTGCTAACCGAATGGTTTCAAATTTCCATTTGCCCTATTCAACACTTATGATGATGGTTGCAGCTTTTTCGGGCTACGATTTTTTAATGGAGGCATACAAAGTGGCTGTGAAAGAAAAATACCGCTTTGGTACATACGGCGATGCTATGCTGATTATTTAATAATATTTTTTTAAGATATTTGAGGGAAGGCATAAGTCTTCCCATTTTTTTTGTTTGAATTTTAGATACCAATTCAATTATTTTTTAGCCTCAATTAGCAGCGATTTCTGTGCTACCACCTCTCCATCAATTTTGGTGGTCATGGTCCATTTTCCCATCTTGTCGTGGGGCGGATCCCAAACGCAATCGCCCAGAAAGAACCAATAATCGTTGCTGTTGATGATTACTTCGCCGGTAAAAGGTGGCATTATTTTGCCCGTTTCGTCCGTAAAGGGCGGGTGGTCAATCCTAAAATCGATGCGCTTCCCTTTGGCCTTTTTTATGCGCAATACATAGCCAAACTCGGTACCGGTTTGGGCTTTAATGGTATTGTTTATGTCAAGCAATTTGGGAATGGCCTTGCTTTGCCTGTCCCAGGCAGCGTATTCGCCATAACTGTATAATTCTACATCAAACTTTTTCTTTGCCATAAATTTTCTCAGGTGATTCAATTTTTAATAAGGCTTTGAATTGTATTATGTATTAATTTTTTTGAGGCATTATTAACTCCTGCTTCATCGGCAAATTTCGACCAACAAGCCACACTTGTTTTTACTTCATCGATAATGGATTTTGCATTGTTAACTTTAAATTCGTGAGCCAATTCCATTAGATTGCTAAATCCCGGATTGAAGCTTTCACCTGCTATGGTAGTGCTGTGATGGCCATATGATGAAGAAGAGAAGGTTAAATCGTATGCCGGAGATAGCTTCCATTTTCCCACTTTGTCCATTAAAAATGAAAAGTTTTTGCTGTGGTCATCCCTATTGTGGCTGTAAACGTTAAATGCGGCTAAACGGAGTACTTTTTCATACCCGCTTACTGATTTTTCGAGTCGAAAGGCGCAATCCATTAAATGCCCGTAATCCATTTGACTGTACCTGTGATCGTCGTACAATAAACCACTGGCCGAATGCATGTGGAGTTTTTCTCCATTGCATCGGTCAAAGCGTTTGGTGCCAAAATAAAATTTGCCCGATTTACCCTGAAACAGCATACAATCGGCAGTTTCAATACCTGCGGCTTTGGCCATCAGCATATAGGCATATTCAATGTTTGCAATATCAGGTTTATCAACCGAAGTAGGAAATTTGATTATCCACGGCTCAAATTGATCACCTGTTATTTTGTTGTTCGATGAAATTTCTTTATTGGCCTCGTTTACCCATACATTTATTTTTGGACGGGCACCGCCCGATGAGCCGCCCAACGCATAAAGTTCATCCAGAATTTCGGAATCGGCTCCGGCGATTAAGCGCTGCGACTCAAAACTTATTTCATCGAGATCGAAAACATGATTTTCAATTGAAAGGTCCTCAATTACCGGATGATATTTTAATGCGCCCGGGCCATTATTGCCAATAAAAGATAAACGTTCCAGAGGGCCAATTTGAGATGGCTCTATGCCCATTGCCATTAATTTACGGTCAAGCAAAAGTTTGCCCCAGCTATCGGGTAACGAGTCGAAAAACACACCAAACAATCCTTCGAATAAATTGCGATCGGCTTTTTGTGTTTCGTTGCTGAATGACAGCTTAACTGGAGAGATATTAAGGCCTAAACGTAAAAATGAATCGTAATATTTGAAATAAATATCCTTGCCACTAACAGCCAGTTCACCTACCTCTAAAGGTTTGTTGGTAAAATTGAGTGATATTGTAATTCGTTTAACTTTCATTGATTAAGCATTTTTTTGCTAAATAAATTTTCTGGTATCTCGGTTTCATTTTTGATAAATATGGAATCAAAATCGTTGAGTCGATCCATTACGTGAGCCAGTTTTAGTAGCGACTCGAACGAAATTTGACCGCTTTGCTCAAAACGTTTTATCGACCCTAACGAAACACCCGAGCGTTCGGCAAGTTCCGATTGGCTCATCTTTTTAGATTTACGTAAACTGCGGTTTTTCAATGCCATTTCGTGCATTACATCGCGTGGTAGTTTATTGATACTGTATTTTCCCATTTAGATAATATATTAGCTAAATATAGCATTTTATCATTAAAATAGCTAATATATTATCTATAAATGCTGATTTGTTATTCGATTTTATTCTTTTAAACAAGCATAAGCACATGCTTCGGCCATCAATTTAACTGCGCGCTCAAATACTTCGGGTGCTTCAAAACCGTATGATAGCCTGAGTTGGTATTTGGCTTTTGGCGTTTTGCTGCAAATTGTGCCCGGAATGTACACCAATCGGGGCTGCTTTTCGTGTTGGCCATCGACAGCCAAATTGCCCGTGGTGCGCGACAGGTAGTTGAAAAAGCGTGAATTTTTGTCGGTTCGGATGTTTTTAAACGTTAGGTAAAAATAAAATGCAGCATCGCCGCCGGTATAGCTCTCGAGATAGTTGCTAAGGTGCTCACTAAAAAGTTGTTTGATAAATGTCGCTTTGTTTTGGTAGCCTTTGTTCACACTTTCGCGCTGAACCTGTATGTAATTGTTCAGCAGCCAGGCGGCAATTTCCTGATTAATTAGCGGCGAACTGAAACCAATGTCGGATGTGCGCTGACTCATAATTTTGGCAAAATTGTTATCGGGGCAAATAATGTAGCCAATACGTAAGGCCGGAGCAAATATTTTCGAGAGCGTTCCAATTTCAAAAACATGGTCGGTTTTCCCGAATTTCAAGCCCGAAACCGGTTTTTTAATTTCGGTATTGTGAATAATATCTTCGTAAGCTTTATCAAAAAAAATTGGAATAATTCGGCCGGCTTTTTCGGAACATTTTTGGGCTATTTCAACCATTTTCTTTCGGCGCTTGTTCGATAGGATTACCGTTGTTGGATTGTTGACTGTTACCAGGTAAAAAAAGCTGATTTCATCGGGATTGATATTTTCAAGCGCTTCGGTCAGTAAATCGGTATTCAAACCTTCGTTATCCTCGGGAATAGCCAGTATTTTAAAGCCTTTACGCTCGAGGGTTTCGGTGTAAATGTAGTAGTAGGGGTCGGCGGTAATTACAATGCCGGGTTGCAGTAGGTCCGACAAAGCATCGAGTATGCTGGTAGCTCCATTGGCACCAATAAGTATTTTACGGTTTTCGAAATCGGTTTCGGTCAAACCGCCAATATTGTAGCGCAGGTAATAGTTTTTGATGGCAAGGCGCAGGTTGGGCGAACCATCGGCACCACCGTAGTTGAGGGCGTTGCGGTACTGCTTAGGATGAGCAATTATTTCGGAATAAGCATTGCGGATGGCTTCAACCGGAATGGTTTGGTCGTTTACATAACCAACTCCCAGGTTAATGTCTGTTCCCTCTCTAAAATCTTCGGCAAAGCCGGCTGTAAGCTCGTTAACCGCCGATGGAATTAACGATGTTTTTGCTAATTTGGAAAAATGGTAACTCATGGCTCAAGTTTAGAAAAATTGGAGTTTTATTTTAGCCAATTTTGAAAATTGTCTTTGTTGATCACTTCAAATGGTGCATCAGGATAGTTTTTTGTCCACTGCGACGGAGTCTTAACTTTTGTTTGTTTCCATTTAAATTCGTAAGCAAACAATGACCCTTCGCGCTCTTCAACCCAATCAATTTCCTGTTGTTCATATGTGCGCCAAAAATAATTGTTTGATGAAATTTGTTTATATTGTTGATATTTAAGCCTTTCGGCAATCATATAGTTTTCCCATAGGGCACCAATATCGTTGCGCGACTCAAGCGGGTTAAAATTTGCAATAATTGCATTTCGAATGCCATTATCCAAAAAATACCAACGCGAGTTTTTTGTGATTTCTTTACGAAGGTTTCTACTAAATCCTTCTACTTTATGAAGAATGAATACCTTGCTTAACAAATCAAGATATTTTTCAACAGTATTTTTGCTAATTCCTAATTGTTTACCCAGTTCATGAAGCGATACTTCACCACCTACCTGAAAAGCTATCAAACGCAGTAAATTAAATATTTTTTGAGAATTTCTGATGCTTTCGAAAACCAATATATCCTTTAGCAGATATGCACTTATCATTTCATTCAGATAATCGATTTTATCCTGTTGGTCGGGTAAATGGAGCAACTCGGGATAGTTGCCAAAAATTAATCTCTCGCGCAACTTGTCAACTTTAGTTATACTATTTTCGAGCTGATTGTATTCATTTTCCGACACAGGAAATAAGTTGAAGGTGTATTTTCGGCCTGTTAAAGGTTCACCTGCATCTTTGTAAATATCAAATGACGATGAGCCGGTTATAATTACTTTCAAACCTTCAATTTCATCAATCATGAGTTTAAGTTTCAAACCAATTTCGGGTATTTTTTGTGCTTCATCAATAAATAGGAATTTGTATGAACCTAATATTTGCCTGTAATTTTCAACACTCCTTATCGCAAGCTTGTCGTGAACAGTTATGTCTTCACCATTTAAGCTTAATACCGGCTCATTAATTCTTTCAAACAGGTGTTTTACAAGCATCGTTTTTCCAACCCTGCGTGCACCCAAAATAATAAAAACTTTATTGGGCTGTATCTTTTTTAGTATATTATCTGACAGCTCTCTGACTATATATTCCATAATTCAGTCATTAGTATGACGCAATTTAGTAAAATTAAGAAAAAGACACAATGATTTTGATAAGTTTTTAATGTTTTGCTTTAACTGAAAGTCAAAATCAAATGGCAGCATACGCCAATGTAGCAATACTTACTTTAGTGTTTTCGCATTTTAGCAAAGCATTGGCACAAGCTTCGAGTGTTGAGCCGGTGGTTACTACATCGTCGATGAGCAGGAGGTGTTTATTGGCAAAGGCATCGGGATTTTTTACGGCAAACAGTTCGTTTACGTTTTCCCAACGTTCGTAACGTCCTTTGCGTGTTTGGGTTTCGCTGTAGTGTTTTCGGTACAAATT
>CAZARW010000084.1:0-10856 GCA_964487645.1 uncultured Prolixibacteraceae bacterium | reverse complement strand
GCTAAATACAGCAATGGCGAAAGCAAGCAATACGATGCAACAAAGTACGACGAAGCTGCCGATGGCATTCTTGCTACCGAACGTTTTGGACGTTTTTCGTTGCGCGGTATCAAAGATGGCGATTGGACTGCTTACCACAATATCGATGTAAGCAACCTCGATTCAATCACTTTTAATATCAACGTTGCACAAAGTGGCGGACTGATCGAAGTAAGGGTCAGCTCGCCAACAGGCAATATTATTGCTTCGCAAAAGGTTGAAAGCACGGGGCAGGGTGGTTTCTTTGGCAATAGGGTAAGCATTCCTGCCAAGGTAAATACGCTTGGTATTGCCGGTGCGCAAACGCTTTATTTTGTATTTCGCGAACCTCAGCCCGAAGAAACCGATCAACAAACATTAGATTTGGCTGCCTCGGCCGATGTTGCCCTTATTTTTGTGGGCACCGATCAAACAACGGGCAGGGAAGAATCTGATCGTTTTTCGCTGGTATTACCGGGCAATCAAATGAATTTAATTAAATCGGTTGCTGCCGTTAACCCCAATACCATTGTGGTAATCCAATCAATGGGTATGGTTGAGATTGAAGCGATTAAAAACAACGTGAATATTCCGGGTATTATTTACACCGGGTACAATGGTCAGGCCCAAGGAGCTGCTATGGCAAAAATTCTTTTCGGAGAAGTAAATCCAGGCGGAAAAACCAGCATAACCTGGTACAAATCGGTGAGCGATTTGCCCGATTTTAATGACTATACCCTACGTGCCGAGAACGGTAAAAACGGGCGTACCTACTGGTATTTCAATAAGGATGTTTCGTACGAATTTGGTTATGGCTTATCGTACACCACTTTCGAATACAGCAACTTCGAAATCAGCAAAAGCAAAATTACTCCAAACGACAAAATTACGGTTAGCGTTGATGTGAAAAACACCGGCGATGTTGATGGCGACGAAGTGGTGCAGGTTTACGTAAAAACCCCCGATAGCCCGGCATCGTTGCAACGCCCTGTTAAGCGTTTAAAAGGTTTCAAAAGGATTACAATTCCGGCCGGACACAGCAAAACGGTTGACGTGGAAATTGATTGTGCCGACCTTTGGTTTTGGGACGATCAAAACAACTGTATTACTTACGATCAGGGCAAATATGTTTTCGAAATTGGGGCTTCGTCGCGCGACATAAAGGGACAGGTTGAAGCGCTAATGAACGGAGAGTTCAAACCTGAACTGAAAACCGTAGTGGCGCAATCCGATAACATTGTGCTCCGTCCGGGCAATACTGCATCAACACAATTTACAGCAAGCCTTAGCAACGACAGTTTTATCGACCCGGCCAAGGCAACTGTTAGCTACAAAAGCAACAACCCTTTGGTAGCCGCTGTTAATGCCGAAGGTAAAATTACTGCTCAGCGTCCGGGGGTTGCTACAATTTTTGCCCGTGTAAGCTACAACGGAAGTACTGCTTCGAGCAGTTTCCCTGTAAAGGTAATGCCCGATTTGAGTCCTAAAACCATAAAAGTGAACGGAAAAGCAATAAAGGGTTTTAGCAACAGTACTAAAGCATACAGTTATTTGCTAAAATCAGGTTCGAAAATACCTGTGGTTGAGGCTGAGGCTGTTAGTGCCGATATTGAGGTCGAACTTGAACAGGCTAAGGGTATTCCCGGTACGGCTGTTGTTCGTTTTGTCGATTACAATACCTTTGAGCAGAATACCTTTTTCATCAATTTTGATGTGCCTTCGGTAAGCGATGAATTCGACCAGCCGCAAGTGGGAGAGCAGTGGCAATGGGTTCGCGAAAACAAAGCCAATTACACACTCAGCTCACCCAAAGGGGCACTGACAATTACCAGCGATAAGGGCGATATTTCGGAAGGAAGCAATAACGCAGCCAACCTTTTGTTGCAAAGTGCCAACACCGATTGGACAATTGAAACAAAACTGAACTGCTCGCGAACACCTTCGCAGCCCGAAAATGCAGGCATCGTTGCTTATCAAAACGATAACAATTTTGTAAAACTGATGTTCAGGGCAGTTATTAAAACTACCCGGCAACGTGGCGTGCAGCCAGGTACCATCGATTTGCTGATTGAAGAAAACGGTATTGCAAAATCAATAGCCTCGGTAAATCTTAAAGAAGAGATTGTTGGCGATAAGTATTTGTGGCTGCGATTATCAAAAACCGGCAGTGCTTATTCGGCTGCTTATTCGCTCAATGGTGAGGCCTTTGAGGAATTAGGTGCATCGGAAATTGCCTTAAAAGATATCAAAGCCGGACTGATTGCCTGCGATGGAATTATTACCCAAAGCATGACCAGTACCTATTGGTTCAACTCCGATACAACCAAGCCCGATAGTCCGTTTAATGTATCGTTCGACTATTTCAGAATTGAAAATTATGGAAAAAAATAATACAATTACTTTTCATTTTGCATACCCCGGATTGTATTTATTATTCCGGGGTGTGAAATGGAAAAACAAAACAAAACAAAACAAAAAAAGACTACAACTGCTATGAAACAAATAGGGAATCATATTTTAGTATTATTGCTTATAGTAATTTTTTTTTCGTGTAAAAACGAAAGCGATATAACTATTGGTTTTTTAATGCCCGACAGTGAAGGTTCGCGTTGGCCAATTGATCAGAGTTATATTGAGAAAGCAGCCGAAGAAAATGGAGTAAAAGTGATCTCGAAATATGTGATTAACGATGAAAACATGCAGCAAAAGCAGGCTGTCGAATTGCTCGAAATGGGAGTCGATGTATTGATTATCGTTTCGGTAAATGCGAATACGGCTGCTGCAATGGTGCGGGATGCACACAGTTACAATGTGCCGGTTATTGCGTACGACCGTTTGATCAAGAACTCCGATGTTGATTACTTTGTGTCGTTCGAAGGAGCTGAAATTGGGAATTTAATGCTCGAACATGCTTTACGTGTTGTACCCAAAGGAAATTATGTGCTGCTTTTTGGTGAGCCGGCCGACAATAATGCAATTTTTATTAAAGAGGCTCAGGAAGCAACACTCAAACCTTATGTCGAACGAGGTGATATCAATATTGTTTACAAAGGATTTGTCGATAATTGGAGCCCGGATAATGCTCACAAAAAAATGGAAAGGATACTGGCTTTTTCCGATCAAAAAATTGATGCCATTGTCACAAGCTACGATGGTTTAGCTTTGGGGGCAATTAAAGCACTAAAACAATATCCCGATCAGAATCCACGGGTTATTACAGGGCAAGATGCGCAACTTGACGCAATTCATTCGATATTAAACGATGAAATGAGTCTGACCATTTATAAGTCGGTTCGCGAAATTGCCAATGCTTCGGTCAAATTGGCTATTAATCTGGCTAAAAGAGAAAAAATTACCAATGCTACATCAACCATTAACAATGGACGAAAAGATGTTCCCAGTATTTTGTTAAAACCTGTAGCTGTTCACAAAAATAATATCCGTGAAACTGTTATTGCCGATGAATATTTAAGCGAACAAGAGGTTTATGGTATAAGTCAATAGTTCGCAATATGTAAAAAACATACTTGTATTTTAAAAAGAATTATCCAAATTTGAATACGATTACATTAAACAGAGCCTACATTTGTTATTATTTACTCGATTTTTACCTGACACTTGCTTGGTTCATACGAGTTGATTGTTTGATTAATGCTTATTAAACCTAAAAAATATATTCAAATGAGATATGTGTTTTTGCTAGTATTTGTAGGCTTTATTACTGCATGCAGTTCCGATGGAAATGTGCAGGATAAAGCACAAAACCCGATTATATGGGCCGATGTGCCCGATATGTCGATGATTCGTGTGGGCGATACTTACTACATGAGTAGTACAACCATGCACATGAATCCCGGTGTGCCAATCATGAAATCGACCGATTTGGTCAATTGGGAACTTGTAAGCTATGCTTATGAAAGTTTGGCCGATATTGATGCCATGAACCTCGAAAACGGAAAGCATGCTTATGGACGCGGAACGTGGGCAAGCTGTTTGCGTTTTCACAACAACAAGTATTATCTCTCGACTTTTTCGAGTACTACCGGAAAAACCTATATTTTTTCGACCAACAGTATCGAGAATGAAAGTTGGGAGCAAATAAGTTTTGAACCCTCGTACCACGACAACAGCCTTTTTTTCGATACCGACGGACGCACCTACCTTGTTTGGGGCAATGGTAAATTGTTTGTTGCCGAGCTTAATCCCGATTTGACCGGTATTAAGGAAGGTTCGGAAAGGGTGCTGATTGAAAATGCAAGTGCTCCTGCCGGCGAAAACATTATGCTGGGAGCCGAGGGCAGCCAGCTTTTCAAAATAAATGGCAAATACTATTTGTTTGTAATTACCTGGCCGCGTGGTGGAATGCGTACGGTGGTGGTGCATCGTGCCGACGATATGAACGGCCCATGGGAAGGGCGCGTGGTGTTGCAGGATAAAGGCGTGGCCCAGGGTGGTTTAATCGATACCCCCGATGGACGTTGGTTTGCCTATTTGTTCCGCGATTTTGGCGCTGTTGGCCGCATTCCGTATTTGGTGCCGCTTGTGTGGGAAAACGAGTGGCCTGTTTTAGGCATCGACGGTACAGTACCCGATAGCCTCGATTTGCCAGCCAGCAAAGGCTTGATGCCCGGCATTGTGGCATCCGATGATTTCAGTCGTGAAGCTAACGATCGCGACCTGCCTTTGGTGTGGCAGTGGAACCATAACCCCGATAACGAGTTGTGGAGCGTGCGCGAACGAGAAGGATATTTGCGCTTGAAAACTGGAAAAGTTGTTGCTGAATTGCAACAGGCACGCAATACACTTACCCAACGCACTTTTGGACCTCAAAGCTCGGCCGAAATTCTTGTTGATGTTACAGGAATGATTGAAGGCGATAACGCCGGAATTTGTGCTTTTCAGCGTAAATATGGCCAGGTGGGTGTTAAAATCGAAAACGGGAAACGGTTTATTGTTATGATCAGCAACCAAACCGATACCCCAACCGAGATTGAAAGTATTGCTATAACTAATGATAAGGTGTACCTAAAAGTTGAATGCGATTACAGGAACAGAGCCGACCTTGCACTTTTTTACTACAGCTTCGATGGTAAGGAATGGAATAAAATTGGCAATCAGTTAAAAATGGAATACACTCTGATGGAACATTTTATGGGCTATCGGTTTGGCTTATATAATTATGCCACCCAAAAACCCGGAGGGTATGCCGACTTTGATTATTTTTTGATTAACAGCATGAATTAAAATAACAAAATGCAAAGAATTTTATAAAAGAGTAGTTTTTGTATTATAAAAATAATGAGCGATTATTGGCAATGTATTTATATAACAATACCCGGGGTAGCAAAGTAAATTTTTGTTACCCCTTTTTCGTGTATTATTTTTAATTAGTATCTATTTTTAAAACAATAATATCCAAATTGGCAAATGAATTACTTGCTCAAGGGGTATTTTTATGCTGAATAATTATAAAGTAACTATTAATCTAATTTATTAACAGACATTATTATGAAGAGAATAATTTTAACACTTTTGATTGCTTTTTTTGTTGGAGCATTTGCTAATGCTCAATCAACACAGGGAACTGTTCCTTCCGGTTTCGATAAAATAAACAATCAGGTTGCAAAGGGAAAAACCGAAGTGGTACAATACAAATCGAAAACTGTTGGGAATAAGCGAAATGTGCGCATATACACACCGCCTGCTTACAACAAAAAAACCGAATATCCGGTGTTGTATTTGTTGCACGGCATTGGAGGCGACGAAAACGAATGGCACAACGGTGGTGTGCCCCACATCATTTTCGATAACCTGATTGCCGAAGGCAAAATGGAACCGATGATTGTGGTAATGCCCAACGGACGTGCCATGAAAAACGATAGAGCCGAAGGCAATATTTTCGAAAAAGAAAAAGTTGAAGCTTTTGCAACATTCGAAGCCGATTTGCTCAACGATTTAATTCCTTTTGTAGAGAAAAAATACTCGGTAAATAGAAATCGCGAGTTTCGTGCCATTGCCGGTTTGTCGATGGGTGGTGGCCAATCGCTCAATTTTGGTTTGGGCAACCTCGATCGCTTTGCATGGGTAGCCGGTTTCTCGTCGGCTCCTAACACCAAAGCACCCGAACAATTGTTGCCCGATACCCAAAAAGCCAAAAGCATGCTCAATCTTTTGTTTATATCATGTGGCGACGACGATAATTTAATCGGCATAAGCAAACGTACGCACGATTATTTGACTGCCAGCTCAATACCTCATATTTATCGAGTAATACCCGGCGGAAAACACGATTTTGAAGTATGGAAAGATGGCTTGTACCACTATGTACAAATGCTTTTTAAACCTGTTGAGTTAAGCGCAAATGTTAGTACTTTAAAAGATGCCTACAAGGGTAAATTTGTAATTGGCACAGCTCTTAATACTCCTCAAATTACTGGTAAAGCTGTTGATGAGGTCAATATTGTAAAAACACATTTCAACTCAATAGTAGCCGAAAACTGCATGAAAAGTGGCCCGATTCAACCCCGCGAAGGTGAGTTTAATTTCGAACTGGCCGATCAGTTTGTTGAATTTGGCGTGCAAAATAATATGCACATTGTTGGTCACACACTTATCTGGCACTCGCAGGCTCCTCGTTGGTTTTTTACCGATAGTATTGGCAATCAGGTATCACCCGAAGTTTTAAAAGAGCGGATGAAAAATCATATTTATACAGTTGTTGGACGGTATAAAGGTAAAGTACACGGTTGGGATGTGGTTAACGAAGCGATAAACGATGACGGCTCGTACCGAAACAGCCGTTTTTATCAGATTTTAGGCGAAGATTTTATTAAATACGCTTTTCAATATGCCCATGAAGCCGACCCCGATGCCGAGTTGTATTACAACGATTATTCAATGTCGGTACCCGAAAAACGAAATGGGGTAGTAGCTATGGTAAAAAAATTGCAGAAACAAGGAGTAAAAATTGATGCCATTGGAATGCAGGGGCACATCGGGCTTGATTATCCTACTCTCGAAGAGTTTGAAAACAGCATTAAAGCTTATGGTGATTTGGGAGTGAATGTGATGATTACCGAAATGGAAATAAGTGTACTGCCCATGCCCGATTGGAGTAGAGGTGCCGAAATATCAACAAATTTTGAATATCGCGAACAACTTAATCCATACACCGAAGGCTTACCCGATTCTGTTAATGTTCAGTTTGAAGAAAGATATATGGATTTTTTCAAACTTTTTATGAAATACGATTTTATTAGCAGGGTTACCGTATGGGGTGTTACCGATGCTAACTCATGGAAAAACGGTTTCCCTGTTCGTGGAAGAACAGATTATCCCTTACTGTTCGACCGTAACAACGAACCAAAATCGGTTGTGCAACAATTAATTGATATTACAGCAGTTGAGCAATAATACTCTTGATAAAAATGAAGCTTTATGCGATATGTAATTAGCCTTTTTGTAATAAGTCGATAACAAGAAAAATGCTATTCATTGAAAATTAAAAAAACGATGTGTAAAACTCAGTATTCGGTATTCGTCTTTTTATTTGCTATGCTTTTGTTTACAAGGTGTACTACCGAACCTAAAACAGAAAGCAAATTAAAACTGTGGTACAACAAACCTGCATCGGTTTGGAACGAGGCTTTGCCTTTAGGAAACGGACGACTGGGAGCTATGGTTTATGGCGATCCGGTTCATGAAAAAATTCAACTTAACGAAGAAACATTTTGGTCGGGTGGACCCTCAAATAACGACAACCCCGAAGCTTTAGCTGCTTTGCCCAAAGTGCGTAAACTAATTTTTGACGGAAAGTTTTATGAAGCCGAGAAACTTATAAACGAAAAAATGGTAACCGGTTTGCATGGTTCAATGTATCAGGTGGTAGGTAATCTGAACCTTGCGTTCGATGATCATCAAAATTATACCAATTACTATCGTGAACTCGATTTGGAGCGTGCAGTTTTTACTACTACCTACATGGTTGACGGGCTTACATACAAACGCGAAGTATTTTCTTCGTTGGCCGACCAGGTAATTGTTGTACGTCTTTCGGCCAGCCAAAACGGAAAGCTGAATTTTGTGGCTGATTTTAACGGTGATTTACAAAAAACATCTAAAGCTATTAATGACAATACGCTCGAAATGACCGGTATGTCAGGTTCTCACGAAGGGATCGATGGACAGGTTCGGTTTAATGCACGTGCAAAGTTGATAAATAAAGGGGGGGTAAGCCTTGCCAGGAACAATTCAATTGCGGTACAAAATGCTGACGAAGTGTTAATACTTATTTCAATTGCTACCAATTTTGTCGATTATAAAACACTTACAGCTAATGAGCAAAAAAAATGTATTGAATATTTAGATGCAGCCGAAAAAAAGCAGGTAAATAAGCTTATTCAAGACCATGTAGAGGCTTATCAACACTATTTTAAACGAAGTAGTATTGACCTGGGGACATCGCCTGCTGCTGATTTGCCTACTGATGAAAGAATCCGAAATTTTTCGCAAACAAACGATCCTGAGTTGGTTTCATTATATTATCAGTTTGGGAGGTATTTGCTTATTTCGAGTTCACAACCCGGAGGACAAGCAGCAAATTTGCAGGGTATATGGAATGAAAGTACACATCCTGCGTGGGATAGTAAATATACGATCAACATAAATACTGAAATGAATTATTGGCCCGCCGAAAAATGTAACCTTCCCGAAATGCACGAACCATTATTTAAAATGGTAAGGGAACTTTCGCAAGCAGGCACACAAACGGCTCGCGACATGTATGGTGCACGCGGCTGGCTGGCTCATCACAATACCGATATTTGGCGCATTACAGGTGTTGTTGATGGTGCATATTGGGGAATGTGGCCTATGGGAGGAGCCTGGTTGTCGCAACATTTGTGGGAACATTATTTATATAGTGGCGATGTTGATTTTCTTAAATCGGTATATCCAATTTTAAAGTCGGCTTGCGAATTTTATGAGGATTTTCTTGTTCAAGAACCTCAAAATAAATGGTTGGTGGTAGTGCCTTCAATATCGCCCGAAAATAATCCTGCAGGCAGGCCCTCGGTTTGTGCCGGGGCAACTATGGATAACCAAATTCTTTTCGATTTATTTACGCGAACCGTTAAGGCTGCTCAATTATTAAAAGTTGATAATGAATTGATTAATAAATACAAAAAAATTATCGATCGCTTGCCTCCAATGCAAATTGGTAAACACGGACAATTGCAAGAATGGATGGAAGATGTAGATAGCCCCGATGATAAACATCGCCATGTTTCGCACTTATACGGCTTGCACCCAAGCAATCAGATTTCGCCTTTTTCATCGCCCGAGTTGTTCGATGCTGCACGAACTACACTTATACACCGTGGCGATGTATCTACTGGATGGTCGATGGGATGGAAGGTAAATTTTTGGGCACGACTGCTCGACGGGAACCATGCCTTAAAACTAATAAAAGATCAGCTAACATTGGTCGATCCGGTAAAACCACACGGTGCTGGTGGTACATATCCGAATTTTTTTGATGCTCACCCACCGTTTCAAATTGATGGTAATTTTGGCTGTACAGCCGGTATTGCCGAAATGTTGATGCAAAGCCACGATGGAGCTATACATCTTTTGCCGGCTTTGCCCGATGAATGGCAAACCGGTATAATTAGCGGGCTACGTGCTTATGGAGGTTTTGAGCTAAGTTTTGAATGGGAGAATGGTGAAATTGTAAAAATTGAAATTAAATCGAACCTGGGTGGAAATTGTCGTTTGCGTGTTCCAAACCAACTGGTACTAAATAATGGTGCAAGCTTATTTATTGCCGATGGTGCAAATCCAAATCCATTTTTCGAAAAAGCTGCAATTAAGCCCGTACTTGTTTCACATCAGGCACAATTAAATGATTTGAAACTTAAGGCCACATTTTTGTATGATTTTCAGACCGAGGAAGGTGAAAAATATATTTTGTTGAAAAATAATCAGAAATAAAAAAATAATGAAAAAGAATTATTTGAATTATCAGAATTTGACAATTACTGTATTTGTATTTGTTGGAATTTTTATGAATACGACTATGGTTTATGCCCAAAATAATAAAGCAGGTAATGCTCCTGTATTTTCGGAATTTGAATACCAGGGCGATGACCGGGTTTACAATGAAAATCCACTTGATGAAGATGAGTTTTACAGCCCCATTATTCAGGGTTGTTATCCCGATCCGGCCATCACCCGCAGGGGCAACGATTATTTTTTGGTTCACTCATCGTTTGCCATGTTTCCCGGTGTACCTATTTTTCATTCAACCGATTTGGTAAACTGGAAACAAATTGGCCATGTGCTCGACCGTACTTCGCAATTAAAAGTCGAAGATTGCGGAATAAGCGCCGGTGTTTATGCTCCGGCCATTAAATACAATCCAAACAACAAAATGTTTTACATGATTACCACCCAGTTTTCGGGAGGTTTCGGTAACATTGTAGTTAAAACAACCGATCCGTTCAAAGGATGGAGCGATCCGTACAAACTTAAATTTAACGGTATCGATCCTTCGTTGTTTTTCGATGACGATGGCAAGGCTTACGTTGTACACAACGATGCTCCCGATCAGGGCAAAGAGCTTTACAACGGCCATAGGGTTATTAAAATATGGGATTACGACGTTGAAAATGATCAGGTAATCGAAGGTACCGATAAAATCATTGTCGATGGAGGTGTCGATTTATCGAAAAAACCCATTTGGATTGAAGCTCCACATATCTACAAAAAAGATGGAAAATACTATCTGATGTGTGCCGAAGGTGGTACCGGAGGCTGGCACAGCGAAGTGATTTTCAAAA
>CAZARW010000083.1:0-10870 GCA_964487645.1 uncultured Prolixibacteraceae bacterium | reverse complement strand
TTTTTTATCACAAATTGTTACTTATTTGTTAGTTTTGTATAAAACCAATTTATATGGGAGCAATCACAAATAGTATTCAAAAAATAAAACAAACTCTTCCTGAAAATGTATGTCTGGTTGCAGTTTCGAAAACCAAACCCAACGAGGATATTATTGAAGCTTACAATGCAGGCCACAGGGTGTTTGGAGAAAATAAAGTTCAGGAGTTAACCGCTAAATACGAAGATTTACCAAAAGATATTGAATGGCATTTTATTGGACATCTGCAAACCAACAAGGTTAAGTATATCGCTCCATTTGTTTCGTTAATTCATGCTGTTGATAGTTTAAAGCTGCTGAAAACCATCAATAAAGAGGCGGCAAAAAACGATCGTGTTATACGTTGTTTGCTCCAGTTTCATATTGCCGACGAAGAAAGCAAGTTTGGCTTAGACTATGAAAAAGCCGTAAATATTTTACAGTCGTCCGATTACAAACAGTTGCATAATATACACATATGTGGTGTAATGGGTATGGCTACTTATACCGATAACGAGCAGCAGATAAAAAATGAATTCAATAATTTGAAAAAAATATTCGATCGGCTAAAAGCTAATTTTTTTAGTGATGTAAGCAACTTTTCCGAAATATCAATGGGTATGAGCAACGATTATTTATTGGCTGTTGATCAGGGGAGTACAATGGTTAGGATAGGAAGTACAATTTTTGGTGAACGAGAGTATCATTAAACTGTGTTTATATTAACACAACTTATGTAAACTCTGCGTTGCTTTTTTTTGTTATACATAAAATAAACGCTAAATATCAGTTCAAAAAAACATCATATGAAAGATTTATCAATAAAATTCATGGGGCTTACCCTAAAAAATCCAATAATTGCAGGGAGTTGTGGATTAACAAGTACTGTTGAGCAAATTATTAAGCTCGAAGAGGCCGGAGCCGGAGCAGTGGTAATGAAATCGTTGTTCGAAGAGCAAATCTCGATGGATGTTAACAGTGTGTTGTATACAAACATCGATAACTACAACTATCCCGAGGCCGAAGATTATATTCGGAATTATACAAAAATGAACTCGGTACAGCAATACATCGATACCATAAAAAAAGCAAAGGCGGCAGTTCAAATTCCTGTAATTGCCAGTATAAACTGCACTACTGCATCCGATTGGACAAATTTTGCCACATCAATTGAACAGGCCGGAGCCGATGCTCTCGAACTGAATATTTACGAAATGGCTGCCGATAAAAATAAACCTTCCGAACAATTTGAGCAGCAATACATCGATATATTGCGCTTGGTTAAGCAAAAAGTACATATTCCAATAGCGGTTAAAATTGGCAGCAATTTTTCAAATATTGTTCGTATGGTTGATCAGTTATACGCCAATGGAGCCGATTCGGTGGTTATGTTTAACCGTTTATACTCGCCCGATTTCGATCTCGATACCTTGCAGTTTATTTCGAGCGATGTGCTGAGCAACAATTCAGATATAAAAAATGTGTTGCGATGGATGGCTGTTGTTAGTGGTAAATTGCCCGTTAGTCAATTAGTTGCTACTACCGGCATACATAATGGATCCGATGTAATAAAACAATTGCTTGCCGGTGCTTCTGCTGTGCAAATTGTGTCGGTGCTGTACAAAAACGGTTTGGGTACAATTGCCAATATGCTTTCGTTTATTGAGGATTTTATGGACGAATGGGATTTTAAAACAATTGATGAATTTAAAGGACGAATGAATTATAAAAATGTTGAATCGCCCGAAATATACGAGCGCACACAGTTTATGAAATATTTTTCGTCAAAAAAATAGCGATCTGTTTATAAATTGAGCAGTCGAAAATTACTTTACAGCAAAGTGCATATCCCAATAACCCGGGGGATCAGACTCGACGAAAAAGCACGAATTGAAAATCAACCGAGATCGTGATAATATACGAGTTATCTGTCTGCCCGGCAAGGATGGTACGAGTTGCTTAAAGCAAATAAAAAATATAAACAAATGAAAGTATTATTTATAGGAGGAAGTGGTGTAATAAGCTCAGCATGCACACAACTTGCCATTGAACAAGGAATTGATTTGTACCATTTAAACCGTGGTTCGAGTTCAAAAATACGGCCTGTACCCACCGAAGTTACTCAAATACATGCCGATGTTCGTGATGTTAAACAAGCCTCGAAAGCAATTGATAATTTAGTTTTTGATGTGATTGTTGATTGGATCTCGTTTGTGCCGCAACACATTGAGAGCAATTTGGCTCTTTTTAAAAATAAAGCAAAACAATATGTATTCATCAGTTCTGCATCGGCCTATCAAACACCGCCACAAAAATTGCCGGTAAGCGAAGATACTCCGCTCGACAACAAATACTGGCAATATTCGCGCGATAAAATTGCCTGCGAAACCTTTCTGAAAAGCAATGCCGGGAAATATGGCTTTAAATACACAATTGTACGACCTTCGCATACATACGATAAAACCTTGCTCCCTTTCGACGAAGGGTATACTGTGGTATGGCGTATGCTCAATAATAAACCGGTAGTTGTATACGGCGATGGAACCTCAATTTGGACACTTACAAACAATAAGGATTTTGCTAAGGGCTTGGTCGGCTTATTGGGTAATGATGTTGCTATGGATAATTATTTTCATATCACTTCGGATGAATGGCTCAGTTGGAATCAGATTTTTACATATGTAGCCAATGCTTTTGGTGTGATTCCAAAATTGGTGCATGTGCCGGTTGATGTTATTGCCCGCTTTTTTCCTGATTTTGCACCTGGATTGCTGGGCGATAAAATGCATAGCATGATTTTCGATAATTCAAAAATAAAAAAGGCAGTTCCCAATTTTTGTTGCACAATTCCTTTCGAAAAAGGTGTTGCCGATATAGCCCAATGGTATAAAAATCCTCTTGCAAATACTGATGTTGATGATGGCTTAAACAAAAAATTTGATGAACTGATTGATTTGATGGCTAAGATAAAACCAGGTATTTAATGTTTATTTGTTTTGATATAACTCAATAAAAAACTGCAATGCGAATAGTGAATTTGACAATATATTTTTTGCTCTTATCGTTTACAAGCGTTTTGTTCTTTTCGTGCACCGAGTCGGTGCGTTCGGTATATGCCTTTTCTGAAAAAGATTTTAAAGCACAAAAAACCGACTCGGCAATAATTGTAATTGATAATGAGCACGATCGTATCGATTTGTCGGGGAAAATTGAAATTACACAGGGAGAATGTTTGCTTGTTCTTCTTAATCATCAAAACGATACTGTTTTTTCAAACATTTACCAGGCGGTAGGAAACTTTAAAATCAATCAGATTTTTTCGACACATCAAGGTACCTGGAAGTTTTATTACTATTTAACCCCTGTGCTTGAATCTGAGTTGCCACAAGGAACTTTAGATTTTTCAATTGTTGTTGATCATTAATTGGTTTACGTATAATTTTCATTTGTTTAAAAATTACCCTCAATGACAGAAAACACAGAGTACTGGAATACATTTGATAAAGCATTTTTTGATGATGGTTACAAAATTTGCGATACTTTTTTATCAATGGGTTTTACTCAAAAAAACCTGTTCGATGCTCAAAAACAACTGTATACTGTTATCGACAGTTTTATCGACAGTTTTTTACACAGAACACAAGCCGAAGGACAAGCATCGGAGTGCAAAAAAGGATGTTCGTATTGCTGTCATCAAACTGTTTTAGCATCGCCATACGAGCTTTTTTATCTGGCTCATAGCATTAAAAAAAAATATAGCGCAGCTACCTTACCGGCAATTGTTGAGCGTATCACAAACAAATACAAAAACACTTCGGGATTGAAACTAAAAAACCTTCTAAAGCACAAAGAGGCATGTCCGTTATTGCACTCAAGTGGTGGCTTTTGTATGATGTATGCTGCACGGCCTATGGCCTGCCGAATTTACTTATCATCGAGTATGCAAAGTTGTATCGACGATTTAAATAGCCCAAACGATAACTCGGTATATCCAAAACTGTTTGAAACGCCTTTGCGTGCCGGACGCATGATGAATGAGGGATTTCAGGCACGTATACGAAAAGGAAGGATGAACAATTTGCAAATATTCGAAAACTCAATTGAAATAGGATTGCATACTGCACTTATTGATGGAAACTTTGAAAAATGGTTAAGAGGAATTAACGTTTTTTCGAAGCCCGAATAATAAAAACATATTTGACTTGTTTTAATCGTATAAAACAATCAATAGATTAATGCAGTGGGGTATTTTTACAGACAATTGTATACAACATATACCAAAATATACCAATGATAAAATTCGAAAAATATACATTAGGAAACGGTTTGCGGGTAATTACTCATGTTGATAAAACCACACCTATGGCAGCTGTTAACATTGCTTACGATGTAGGATCGCGCGATGAAGATCCCGAACATACAGGATTTGCTCATTTATTTGAACATTTAATGTTTGGAGGATCAATAAATATACCCGATTACGATACTCCATTGCAAAATGCCGGTGGCGATAATAATGCTTTTACAACCAACGATTTAACAAATTATTACTTAACACTTCCGGCACAAAATATTGAGACAGGATTTTGGCTCGAGTCTGACCGTATGCTCGAACTTGACTTTAGTGAACGTAGCTTAATGGTGCAGCGAAATGTTGTAATCGAAGAGTTTAAACAGCGTTTTTTAAATCAACCCTATGGCGATGTTTATCCATTAATAAAAGATTTAGCATACAAAGTACACCCATACCGATGGCCAACCATAGGCAAAGATATTGCCCATATTGAAAGAGCAACATTAGACGATGTCAAAAAATTCTTTTATAAACACTATGCTCCTAATAATGCAGTTCTTACAGTTTCGGGTAATATCGACAGCGAAAAAATATTTTTACTGGCCGAAAAATGGTTTGGAGCTATACCGCATCGTGATGTCCCAAACCGAAATATCCCGGTTGAACCCCAACAAACCCGGTATCGGCAAAAACACGTAGTCCGCGATGTGCCTTTTGATGGCATTTACTTGTCGTTTCATATGGATGAAAAACTGAGCCCCGGATACTATACTGCCGATTTGATTTCAGATATTTTATCAAACGGACAGTCGTCACGCATGTATCGTGAACTTGTTATCGATAAAGGCCTTTTTAGCGAGCTCGATGCCTATATTTCGGGCGATAACGACCCGGGATTGTTTCATGTTTCGGGGAAACTTATTGACGGAGTATCATTCGAACAAGCCGAAAATGCTATTTGGGAGCAATTGCAGCAATTAATTCAAATGTCGATTAATGAAACCGAATTGCAAAAAGTGATTAATAAGGTTGAAGCAAACCTTGTTTTTTCGGAGATTAATTATCTCAACAAAGCAATGTCGCTGGCATTGTACGAATTGCTTGGTGATGCTTCGTTAATTAACCGCCAGCAAGAGTTTTACCGAAAAGTAACTGCTACAAAAATTCAGGAAATGGCTGCTAAATTGTTTCGAAAAGAGAATTGCTCGGTTTTATATTATAATAAACAAAACGGATGACAACAGACAGGAAAAAAATACCCGGAATAACATCAATTTCAAACATATCGTACCTGTTGCCCGAAAAATGGCAACTTTCGAGTGGAATTCAGGTGTGGGGGCTTAATGCAGGGAGTCAGGAGCTTGTTAAAATCGAGTTTATATTTGATGCAGGAACGTGGTTTCAGTCGGCAAATTTGGTTGCTGGGCTTACCAACTTGTTTCTAAATCAGGGAACCCGAAAATATACTGCACAAAAAATTGCCGAAACATTCGATTTTTGTGGTGCATATTTGCAACTCTCGGCCGACCAGCAGTTTGCTAATGTTACAATTTTAACCTTAAATAAATACATCGAAAAAATACTTGATATTACTGCCGATGTAATAAAATATCCGGTTTTCCCCGAAAAAGAAATTACTACACAAATTGCTAAAAAAAAGCAGCAATTTGTTGTCGAAAACAATAAAGTAAAAACATTGGCGCAAAAACGATTTTCGCAAGTTTTGTTTGGGCAGTTTCACCCCTATGCCAATACTAATGTTTTAGACGATTACGGTAAGCTTAACCGCGAAGTTTTTATGAACTATCACGATAAGTATTATGTGCCCGAAAATTGCCGTATAATAGTAGCCGGTTTGTACAACGATAAATTAAAAGATTTGCTTGAGATGCACTTTGGCGAGGGCTTTGCTCAGCGAAAAATGCAAAAAAAACAATTAAATCATATTGTTGATAGTTCAAAAGAAAAAATTCATATCATCGAAAAACCCGGATCGTTGCAGTCGGCAATTCGCATTGGCCGTTTATTCCCCAACCGAACCGAACCCGATTTTTTCGGGTTGAATATTCTGACTACAATATTGGGAGGATATTTTGGTTCGAGACTTATGGCGAATATTCGCGAAGATAAAGGCTATACATATGGAATTGGGTCGGGAGTTTTTTCGATGTTGCATGCGGCTTATTTTTCGATAATGACCGAGGTAGGCAGCAAAGTGTGTTCTGATGCTATTGATCAAATATTTTTCGAAATTGAGCGGCTGCAAACCAATTTAGTTTCGGATACCGAACTGGCTCTTGTCCGGAATTATTTACTTGGCGAAACACTGCGTAGTTTTGATGGCATTTTTGCTATGTCGAACAGTTTAAAAACATTGGTCGAGTTGAATCTCGATTATGACCATTACGATTATTTTATTAATACAATCCGCTCAATTACTCCAGCCGAAATACGTGAACTGGCAGTAAAATATCTTCAAAAATCGGATTTGTTTGTAGTGGTAGCCGGCGAAAAAAATGAGCTTAATGTTTAATGAATAGGAAGATAAAAAGTAAATGTCGATCCTTTTTTGATTGTGCTTTCGACTTCAATTTTTCCTTTGTGCAGATCAATAATTTTTTTCACAATTGCCAGGCCAAGGCCTGTGCTTTTTTCGCCTCCTGTAGGTTTCGACGATGTTTTTGAAAATGTTTTAAATAAATTTTTTAATTCATCTTGTTTAATTCCCTGCCCGTGATCAATAACATGGGTTACAATCCATTTATCGGTTTTATTTACTTTGATAATAATTTGAGTGTGGGGATACGAATATTTTATTGCATTGCTCAATAAATTTGTGAGAAGTTGTGAAATACGGGTTTTGTCAAGTGATATATTGCAAATATTATCTTCAATTTTGAATGCGATTTCGATGTTTTTATTTTTTGCAAATATGGTGTTGGCTTCAATAACTTGTTCAATTATTTTGCAATAATTGTCGGATTTAATATTTAAGTCAACTTTACCCGATTCAATTGCCGAAAAATCGAGCAGGCTATCTAAAAGGTTGATTGATAATTCGGTAGTGTTTTTAATAATTTTCAAATATTGAATAATTTCATCATTTGAGTATATATCACTGTTTTCGGTTAGCAGCTCGGCCAACGAAAAGGCTGTGCTTATTGGGCTTCGTAAATCGTGAGCAGCAGTACCTAAAATTATGTTTTGATCCTGATTTAGCTGTGCTAGTTTTTTGTTTGCAATTTCAAGCATTTTTTTCTCTTTAATAAGCGAACGTTGCAAGTTGCTGTTTTCGCTAATCAGTTTCGATAACGAAATATTGGTTTTCGAAATCATTGTGGCATCAATCTCTCCGGCTATAAGTATTTGATTGTTTTTTTGCCACACACGGGCATATATGGTTGTGTTAATGTTGTCGTAATTGCCAATATTTATAAGGGTTTCGGAGTATCCGGCTTTGCTTAATGCAAAAATATTTTCGAGGCTTGGGGTATTGAAATTTTCTGCTGCATTATCCGTATGAAAAAGGTTTTTCATTCCATGGTTTACATAAATTAAATTGTGCAGTTTATCAAAAACAGCAATGCACAGTACTTTGCTTTGATTTGTTGCTTCAATTAATTCATCTGTCCAATATTTGAGCATCGTATATAATTTAATTCGTTAATCAGCTTATTTCTTTAATATAACTTTCGAGTGAATCAATGTCGCTAAACAATTTTACGTAATTGTATTTGTTTACAATATTCACACCACCGCGTGAAAAAGCTTGACCACCTATTATAATTGGTATCTGAGGAAAAGCATTGTGACATTGTTCAATCATATTTTCGAACAATTTTATATGCGAGTAAATACTTAGTGAGAGGGCAATTATTTGTGGATTGTTGTCTTTAGCATAATCAATAAAATCGGGCAGTGGAGTATTGGCACCTAAAAAAAACGTATCCCAGCCGTACATTTCAAAAACATCGGCAATCATTTTAATCCCAACCTGATGATGTTCGTTTTCGAGGCATCCGAGTACAACATTTTTTTCGCTCTGTGTTTCCGAAATAATATTTTCATACAATTCATTCATTATTCCTTCGGATATTGAGGTAGCAATGTGTTCGGCAGCAACTGTAATAATATTGTGCTCCCACATTTCGCCAACTTCGTACAGCGATGGTTTTATAATATACTCATACAAAATTTTAATATCATTTTGTGTTGAGCTATATTTATTTGCTATTGCCGAAGCATTTTTTTTATTGGCTTTAAGAAGTGCTTCTAAATACTTATTTTTATCTACTTCGATTGTATTTTGAAAAGAATCTTGCATTCTCTGAATTTTATTTCAATTTACACGGTAATGTAAGCTTTTTTTGTCAAACAAGTTGAGTTTGTTTGTGTAAAATATTGCAAGTTAAAATGAAAAAAACGATAGTAATAGCTCCCGATTCGTTTAAAAACTGTTTACAAGCAGTGCATGTATCGCAGTATTTGGCAAAGGGAATTCAACGTGTTTTTCCGGGTGCTTCAATCGTACAATTTCCGCTTGCCGACGGAGGCGACGGAACATTAGATTGTATTCAATATCATAAAGCAGTACAAAAGGTACATCTTCAGGTTAGTAATCCCATGCATCGGCCGGTTTATGCTCAGTATTTACTTGCCGATAATGGAAAAACTGCAATTATTGAGTTAGCTTCAGCTTCGGGAATCGAATTGCTGAAAAAATCGCAGCACAATGTACTAACTACCTCAACATACGGTACAGGTGAGCTTATACGGCATGCTCTTCATCAAAATGTGCAGCACATCATACTTACACTTGGAGGTAGTGCAACTGTTGATGGAGGTATGGGTATTGCACAAGCCTTAGGATTTCGGTTTTACGATGATAACCATAGTACTTTAAAGCCCTGTGGAGCAAATCTGTTGCGCATAAGCAAAATCGATTCTTCGGATATTGACCTAAAACTTCCCCAAACACGTATAAGCATTGCTGTTGATGTACAAAATGTGCTTAACGGAAATACAGGAGCAGCAGCTGTGTATGCTCCGCAAAAAGGTGCGTCAAAAAATGATGTTGTTGTTTTGCAAAAGGGATTGTTAAACCTTTCGGGAATCATTAAGGCCCAAACCGGTTTCGATGCCGATAAGCATCAGGGAACAGGTGCTGCCGGAGGTGCAGCTCTATTTTTATTGGCTTATGCTCGTGCAAATCTTGTTAAAGGCTTTGATTGCATAGCCGATATTACTCAGTTTAATAAATCACTTACGAATGCTGCATGGGTAATTACCGGCGAAGGAAAAATCGACAATCAAACATCGTACGGAAAAGTGCTGGCAGGTGTTTGCGCCAGGGCTCACTTATTCAATGTTCGGCCAATAGCTGTTGCCGGTATGCTTAACGCAGATTATGAGCATATTATTAAACACTTTGGTTTAGAGGCTCTTTACTCTATTACTGATTTAGCCCGAAATAAAACCGATTCGCTTAAAAATGCTGATAAATATCTTGTTGTTATTGGTGAAAAAATTGGTCAAATGCTGAAAAACAAGCAGACAGTTAAGAATAGTTTAAAGTAAATATTGTTTATGTAAAAAGGTCATTAGTGGGCGATTAAAACCCACTGATTATTAATTGTTTATTATTTAGTTCTTTGACATTTTTGTAATCGTATTTCGTAAGCACCTCTCTTACAGGAGTTTTATCGAGTAGAGATATGCTAAGGATTTGTAGGATTTCGTAGATTGTGCGGTCAACTTTCAATTTGTTACCAATTATGGCAACCAAACAGTATGCGATAATCGCGCAATACATTTGGATCTTTACAGCATTAAGAGTTGTTCCCCAAAAGGATTTTATCTTAAGGTGTTGTTTCATCCACTTGAAAAACAGCTCTATTTCCCAGCGTTTTTTATACAGATAAGCGATTTCAGTAGATGTAAGTTCCATGTTGTTGGTTTGGAAAATTAGTTCCTTATCCGTTTCACAATCATAGTACTTTATTCGCCGAAGCTTTTCTGGATAGTCCCTGCTTGGGTAGTAAGATTCCAGTTTGCCGATTTGATCATATTTTACTCCGGTTGATTTGTCAACCGAATTGGAATACATTCTTTTAAATCTCATATTTTTTTCCGCTCGTGTTACGAAGAAAGCTCGCTGCTGATGAAGATGATATAGTCTTTTAAAATCAATGTAAGCTTTGTCAATCACGTAAAAGCTTCCTGGCTCATATGAGATCAGATCAAGTGCATTGACATCGTGCATTTTGGCATTTGAGATATACAGGAACGCAGGTATTGATGTTTTAACATCATATAAGGTGTGCAGTTTAATGCCACCTTTGGTTTTCCTAAACTCAGCCCACCAAAATACGCTAAGACAAAGATCTATTGTTGATGAATCAAATGCATAAACATTACCTTCAACGTTGACTTCAAAGTCCGATCTGTAGCAGCTTTTGCGTGCTTCTTCAATTAGAACGTATGCAAATTCTTCAAAGATTTTATAGCTGCGTTTTTCATTGGCGTTACCAAAGTTTCTACGTGATACAGTAGGTCCAA
>CAZARW010000082.1:10297-10949 GCA_964487645.1 uncultured Prolixibacteraceae bacterium | reverse complement strand
GTACTGTGGCAGACAATAGTGGAGCCAAAGAAGCACTGGTAATTAGAGTACTTGGAGGTACTAAAAAACGCTATGCTTCACTTGGCGATACAGTTGTAGTTACCGTAAAAAGTGCAATGCCATCTGGCGGTGTAAAAAAAGGCACCGTATCAAAAGCAGTGGTTGTACGTACCAAAAAAGAGGTGCGTCGTGCCGATGGTTCTTACATACGCTTCGACGACAATGCTGTTGTCCTGTTAAACAATGCAGGAGAAATTCGTGCCACTCGTATTTTTGGGCCTGTTGCCCGTGAATTACGCGATGGATACATGAAAATAGTTTCTCTTGCTCCTGAAGTGTTATAATCAAAATCAGAAGCAATGCAGAAAAAGTTACATATCAAAAAAGGCGATAACGTGATTGTTATTAATGGTAACTCACGTGGCCAAAAAGGTAAAGTACTCGAAGTGATTAGGGAAAAAGATCGTGCGATTGTGGAAGGAGTGAATATGGTGAAAAAACACACCAAACCCAATGCTGCAAACCCTCAAGGGGGCATCATTGAACAAGAAGCTTCGATTCACATCTCGAACCTCATGTTGGCCGATCCTAAAACCGGTGAACCTACACGTGTAGGCCGCCGCGAAGATGCCAATGGTAAATTAGTTCGTTA
>CAZARW010000082.1:0-10287 GCA_964487645.1 uncultured Prolixibacteraceae bacterium | reverse complement strand
TAAAAAATCAGGGGAGGAGATTAAGTAATGGATTTAACAACCACACTTCAGAAGAAATACTACGAGGAAGTTGTTCCTGCACTGATGAAAGAATTTGGATACAAAAGTATCATGCAGGTTCCTAAACTCACGAAAATTGTTCTAAACCAAGGGATGGGAGCTGCTACTGCCGATAAAAAACTTATCGATGTAGCAACCGAAGAAATGACAAACATTGCTGGTCAAAAGGCAATGCAAACCCTGTCTCGTAAGGATATTTCTAATTTTAAACTCAGGAAAAAAATGCCTATCGGTGTATGTGTTACACTGCGTAGAACAAAAATGTACGAATTCCTCGAGCGTTTAATCGTAATTTCATTGCCTCGTATCCGCGACTTTAAAGGAGTTGACGGAAAACTCGACGGACGTGGTAATTACACGCTCGGTGTTACCGAACAAATTATTTTCCCTGAGATTGTTCTCGATAAAGTAAGCCGTATTTCAGGTATGAACATCACGTTTGTGACGACAGCAAATACCGACGAAGAAGGATATGCTTTATTACGTGAATTTGGTTTGCCATTTAAAAAAGACAAAAATTAAGTAGATATGGCTAAAGAATCAATGAAAGTCCGCGAAATTAAGCGCGCAAAGCTCGTGAATAAGTACGCAGCCAAACGAGCCGAACTTAAAGCGAAAGGCGATTATGTAGGTTTACAAAAATTGCCAAAAAATGCTTCTCCTGTTCGTTTACACAATCGCTGTAAACTTACCGGACGTCCGAAAGGATACATGAGGCAATTTGGCATAAGCCGTATTAATTTTCGCGAAATGGCAGCCTCTGGTCTTATCCCGGGTGTTAAAAAAGCAAGTTGGTAATTTAAAAAATGTTAGTAAAATGACTGATCCAATTTCAGATTATTTAACCAGATTGAGGAATGCCATTAGAGCAGGTCACAAAGTTGTTGACATTCCTGCATCAAATATAAAAAAGGGAATGACCAAAATTCTCAAAGAAAAAGGGTACATCCTTAATTATAAATTCGAAGATGATGTAAACTATCAGGGCAATATAAAAATTGCTTTGAAATATCATCCCGAAACAGGAATTCCTGCGATCAAATCACTCAAACGAATTAGTAAACCAGGTTTACGTAAGTATTGCGACAGTACTACAATACCAAGGGTACTTAACGGATTGGGTGTTGCAATCATATCAACATCAAATGGAGTAGTTACCGACAAAGAAGCTCGAGACTACAAAATTGGTGGAGAAGTATTATGTTACGTATATTAAACTAAGGAGGAATTATACAATGTCAAGGATAGGAAAATTACCCATTGAAATTCCCGCAGGCGTTAATGTGAATATTGACGATAACAATATAATTACCGTAAAAGGGCCTCTTGGTGAATTGACTCAAAAGGTAAACCCTGAAATTGAACTCGAAGTAGAGGAAAATCAAATTCAGGTAAAACGTCCCAGCGATTCAAAAAATCATAAAGCTCTGCACGGATTATATCGATCGTTAGTAAATAACATGGTCGAAGGTGTTTCAAAAGGGTATGAAATCAAACTCGAACTGGTAGGTGTAGGTTACCGTGCCGAAAACAATGGTCAATTACTCGACCTTGTATTAGGATACTCTCACCACATTTACCTGCAGCTTCCTCCCGAAGTGAAAGTTGAAGCTGTTACCGATAAACGCAGTAATCCAACCATAACCTTAAAAAGTTTCGACAAACAATTGTTAGGACAGGTTGCTGCAAAAATCAGATCGTTCCGTAAACCCGAACCTTACAAAGGAAAAGGTATTAAGTTCGATGGCGAACAACTCAGACGTAAAGCTGGTAAATCAGCTTCTGCTAAATAACGTTTAATTGTAAAAATCATGGCTTTAACTAAGCAAGCAAGAAGATACAGAATCAAGAAGAGGATCCGCAAAGTAGTGAACGGAACCTCACAAGTTCCACGCTTGAGCGTTTTCCGCAGTAATAAGCAAATTTATGCTCAACTGGTTGACGACGTTACAGGAACCACATTAGCAAGCGCCTCTTCTTTAGATAAGGAAATTGCTGCAGCCAAAGTTAATAAAACTGAACAGTCAGCATTAGTTGGAAAACTTATAGCTGAAAAGGCTAAAGCAGTAAATATCGAAACAGTTGTTTTCGATCGTAATGGGTATTTATACCACGGAAGAGTTAAATCAATTGCTGAAGCAGCCCGTAAGGGAGGCCTTAAATTCTAAGAATTATGTCAGGAAATATAAAGAAAGTAAGAACCAGCGATTTGGAATTAAAAGACCGGTTAGTAGCTATTAACCGTGTTACCAAAGTCACAAAAGGTGGACGCACATTCAGTTTCTCAGCAATTGTTGTTGTTGGAAACGAAGACGGAATAGTAGGATGGGGACTCGGTAAAGCGAGTGAAGTTACAACTGCTATTGCCAAAGGTGTCGAAGCTGCAAAGAAAAACCTGGTGAAAATTCCTGTTATTAAAGGAACAATACCTCATGAGCAAATTGCCAAATTTAGCGGTGCTCGTGTATTTCTAAAACCAGCATCGGTAGGTACCGGAGTTGTAGCAGGTGGTGCTATGCGTGCCGTACTCGAAAGTGTTGGTGTTCAGGACATCCTCGCCAAAAGCAAAGGATCGTCAAACCCGCATAACCTTGTTAAAGCAACATTTAATGCTTTACTTGAATTGCGCGATGCATATACCGTGGCCGAACACCGTGGTGTTTCACTTGATAAAGTATTTAAAGGATAATTATGGCTAAAATCAAGATCACTCTGGTAAAAAGCAGCATTGGCTCAACAAAACGTCAAAAGCTGATACTCGAATCACTCGGACTTCGTAGACTCAACAAATCGGTTGAACACGAAGCAACTCCTCAAATTATGGGGATGGTGAATAAAATGAAACATTTGGTAAAGGTTGAAGAAATCTAATCGTTTAAATTGATAGATAATGGATCTTAGCAAGTTGAATCCCGCAAAAGGGGCGACACATAAAAGAAAAAGAATAGCACGTGGCCAAGGATCAGGACATGGTGGTACTGCAACACGTGGGCATAAAGGACAAAAATCTCGTTCGGGTTACTCTAAAAAAATCGGATTCGAAGGTGGTCAAATGCCCTTACAAAGAGTAGTACCAAAGTTTGGTTTTAAAAACTTTAATCGTGTCGAATACAAAGCCATTAATATTGGAACTTTGCAAAACGTTGCCGATAAGTACAAAGCTACAACCATTGATTTTGATTTCATGGTTGAACACGGACTTGCCGGAAAACACGATAAAGTGAAAATTCTGGGCGTTGGTGAGCTTAAGCTCAAACTTGATGTAAAAGCACATGCTTTTTCAAAAAGTGCTCAAGAGGCTATCGAAAAATTAGAAGGTACAATCGAAATCATCTAAAACCCTAACAGGTAACTGATGACTAAAAAAAATTAACTCATGAAGAAGTTAATCGAAACCCTAAAGAATATTTATAAAATCGAAGACCTAAGAAAACGTATAGGGATTACTTTGTTTTTTATCCTTATATATCGACTAGGTTCGTTTGTTGTATTGCCTGGTATTGACCCAGCAAAGTTAGGTGCACTCGAGAATCAAACCTCCGATGGTTTGCTTGGATTGCTCGATATGTTTTCGGGCGGTGCATTCTCAAATGCTTCGGTTTTTGCTTTAGGTATTATGCCTTATATTACTGCTTCAATTGTTATTCAGTTACTAACAATAGCAGTACCTTATTTTCAACGTCTGCAAAAAGAAGGAGAATCAGGCAGAACCAGAATGAATCAAATTACACGGTATCTTACCGTAGTAATTCTTTTATTTCAGGGACCTGCATTTTTAACTAACCTGCATATGACCCTCGCAAATACTCCCGAAGCTTTTGTGCTTAAAGGAGCATTTTTCAATGTGAGTTCAACGGTTATTATGCTGGCCGGTTCGATGTTTGTTTTGTGGCTTGGTGAAAAAATTACCGATCGCGGAATTGGAAACGGAATATCACTCATTATTATGATTGGTATTATTTCACGTCTTCCATCATCTGCATTGCAGGAATTTATTTCACGGCTCGAAACACAAGCCGGTGGTGGTATGGTACTTCTGCTTATTGAACTTGTAATTCTTTTTGTAGTATTTATGCTCGTAATATTGTTGGTACAAGGCACACGCCGAATACCTGTGCAATATGCAAAACGCATAGTTGGGAATAAACAATATGGTGGTGTACGTCAGTATATACCCTTAAAAGTGAATGCAGCAGGTGTAATGCCAATCATCTTTGCCCAGGCAATCATGTTTGTGCCTATTACATTAGCCGGATTCGGTGGCGAATCGATGAGCGGTTTTGCTGCAGCATTTTCAAATTATACCGGATTTTGGTATAATTTCACAATGTTCTTAATGGTAATACTGTTTACATATTTTTATACCGCAGTAACGGTTAACCCAGTACAAATGGCCGAAGACATGAAGAAAAACGGAGGTTTTATTCCCGGAGTAAAACCCGGTAAACGAACAGCCGAATTTCTCGACACAGTGATGTCACGTATTACTCTTCCTGGATCAATTTTCCTCGGATTAGTAACCATTCTTCCTGCATTTGCAATGTTAGTTGGAGTTAGCCCGTCATTTGCACAGTTCTTTGGAGGAACATCATTATTAATTCTTGTAGGTGTAATACTCGATACATTGCAACAAATCGAAAGTCACCTCTTGATGCGTCACTACGATGGATTAATGAAATCAGGACGTATTAAGGGGAAATCCGGAGGTTCAGCAATGTAATAGACAAACTATATACATTGCATTACATGCAATGAAGCGTTCTTGAATTTTTTTCAATCATTTATAATTAAGCGGCTGATAGTATTATTATCTATTGTTAATTATAAATTGAAACAATTATTAAGCGAGGTTACTATCTCAGGTGTGTGAGTAAAATCATCAACGAATAATTGTTGCCCGTGCATAGTAAAATCTATAGTATTAATGTATAATTTGCAAACAAGAAAATTTTAAATTATTTGTTTATGGCAAAACAGCCTTCAATAGAACAAGATGGAACAATAATCGAAGCATTGTCAAATGCAATGTTTCGAGTTGAACTGGAAAATGGACATGTAATCACATCGCATATATCAGGAAAAATGCGCATGCATTACATTAAAATTTTACCCGGAGACAAAGTAAAAGTAGAAATGTCTCCGTACGACCTTACAAAAGGTAGAATTATATTCAGATATAAGTAATTATTTGATTGACTGGAAACTTTTGCAGTATTGTCAATAAATTGATTATTTTTGTGGCAATTTTTGAAAAAAGTTTCCTGCAAGGGATGCGAATCCATAAAAAATTTAAATCGGATGAAAGTACGTGTATCAATAAAAAAACGTAGCTCTGACTGTAAAATAGTACGCAGGAAAGGACGCTTGTATGTGATAAGTAAGAAAAATCCTAAGTTCAAGCAACGTCAGGGTTAAACATAAAACAAAATAATTGTAATTTCTATGGCTCGAATAGTTGGTGTAGATATTCCAAATAACAAACGCGGTGAAATCGCGTTGACCTATATCTATGGAATTGGACGTAGTAGTGCAAAAAAAATTCTTGAAGAAGCAGGAGTTGATATCAATCTGAAAGTACAAGATTGGAATGATGATCACTTTTCTGCAATTCGTAGTATCATATCTGATAGATTTACCGTTGAAGGTGAACTTCGTTCAGAAACACAGCTTAATATTAAGCGGTTAATGGATATCGGATGCTATCGTGGTATACGCCATCGTATTGGTTTACCATTGCGTGGTCAGCATACTAAGAATAACGCACGTACACGTAAAGGTAAACGTAAAACTGTTGCAAATAAAAAGAAAGCGACTAAATAATTAGGTGAAAGATTATGGCAAAAAAGTCAGGAACTTCAAAGAAAAGGGTCGTTAAGGTTGAAGCCACAGGACAGGCACACATCCACTCATCGTTCAACAATATTATTGTATCGTTGGCAAACGACAATGGAGAAGTCATATCGTGGTCATCGGCTGGAAAAAAAGGCTTTAGGGGTTCGAAAAAGAATACCCCGTATGCAGCCCAAACAGCTGCCGAAGAGTGTGCAAAAACAGCATACGACCTTGGATTACGTAAAGTAAAAGTATATGTAAAAGGACCGGGTAACGGTCGTGAGTCTGCAATTAGGGCAATAGCCAGCATGGGAATTCAGGTAACTGAAATTATTGATGTAACCCCATTACCACACAATGGTTGCCGGCCTGCCAAAAGAAGACGCGTTTAATTTATTGACATTAAAAAGGTAAACAATGGCAAGATATATTGGACCAAAGTCAAAAATAGCCAGAAAATTTGGTGAGCCTATTTATGGCCCCGATAAAGCATTGGAGAAAAAAAATTACCCTCCAGGCTTTCACGGTCAGGCACGACGTCGTCGTAAAGTATCGGAATACGGCGTACAGTTAAAAGAAAAACAAAAAGCAAAATACACCTACGGTGTTCTCGAACGTCAGTTCCGTAAACTTTTTGAAAAAGCACAAAGTTCAAAAGGAATTACCGGTGAAATGTTGCTCAAGTTTCTCGAATCTCGTTTAGACAATGTTGTATTTCGTTTGGGAATTGCTCCTACCCGAAATGCCGCTCGTCAACTTGTTACACACAAACATATAACAGTAAACGGAAATGTATGCAATATTCCATCATACACTCTCCGCGCTGGTGATGTTATTGGTGTTCGCGAAAAATCAAAATCACTCGAAGTAGTTACCGATTCTCTGAATTCTCGCCGATACTCAAAATATGCTTGGCTCGAATGGGACGAGAACACACTTTCAGGGAAATTTCTCAATGTTCCTGAACGTGAGGAAATACCCGAAAATATTAAAGAACAACTTATTGTTGAGTTGTATTCGAAATAATTACAATACAAAAACTATGGCAATATTAGCTTTTCAAAAACCAGACAAAGTGATAATGCTCGAATCCGACGAAATGAACGGAACTTTCGAGTTCAGACCGTTGGAACCAGGGTATGGTATTACTATCGGAAATGCATTACGTCGTATTTTGTTATCATCTTTGGAAGGTTATGCAATTACAACTATCAAAATCGAGGGTGTAGAGCATGAATTTGCCACTATAAAAGGGGTTGTACAAGATGTAACCGAGATCGTTCTTAATTTAAAACAAATACGTTTTAAAAAAGAAGTTGAAGATTTCGATAACGAAAAAGTATCAATAACTATAACTGGTCAAGATAAATTCACCGCTGGTGATTTAAATAAATTCATGTCCGGATTTAGCATATTGAACCCCGATTTGGTAATTTGTGAAATGGAACCCGCCGTGAAACTGCAAATGGAAATTACCATTGGTAAAGGTCGTGGTTATGTTCCTGCTGTCGAAAATAAACCAGTTGAAGAAGAGTTTGGTGTAATTCCTATTGATTCGATATTTACTCCTATTAAAAATGTACAGTTTAATGTCGAAAACTATAGGGTTGAACAAAAAACCGATTACGAAAAATTGATATTCAATATCAAAACCGACGGTTCAATTCATCCTAAAGATGCATTGAAAGAAGCAGCCAAAATTCTTATCTATCACTTCATGCTATTTTCAGACGAAAAAATCACACTCGATTCTGACGAAAAATTTGCCAATGAAGAGTTCGATGAAGAAATACTTCACATGCGCCAAATGTTAAAGACAAAACTGGTCGATATTGATCTTTCAGTTCGTGCTTTAAACTGCCTGAAAGCCGCCGATGTGGAAACTCTTGGAGATTTGGTTCAATACAACCGAAACGACTTGTTGAAATTCCGCAACTTTGGTAAAAAATCGCTCACTGAACTTGACGATTTATTGGTTGGTATGAATTTGAATTTCGGAATGGATATCAGTAAGTATAAACTAGACAAGGAATAATATAACGATGAGACATAATAAGAAATTTAATCATTTGGGCAGAAAAAGCGCTCATCGTAAAGCAATGCTTGCGAATATGGCTTGCTCGCTTCTTCTGCATAAAAGAATTTCAACTACTGTTGCTAAAGCTAAAGCTTTACGTATGTATGTTGAACCTCTTATTACAAAATCAAAACAAGATACTACGCATAACCGTAGAATTGTTTTTAGTTATTTGCAAAACAAAGATGCCGTTTCGGAGCTTTTTCGCGAAATATCTCCAAAAATTGCCGATAGGCCGGGTGGATATACACGTGTTCTTAAAACAGGTACTCGCTTAGGTGATAGTGCTGAAATGTGCATTATTGAGTTGGTAGACTACAACGAAAATATGCTTGCTTCTAAAGAAGCTAAAGCTAAATCATCAACTCGTCGTCGCAGAGGCGGTAAGAAAAAAGCCGATGACTCAGCTGCAAGTACTCAAAATGCTAAAAAACCCGAAACTGCAAAGGTTGAAGAGGAAGTAATTGATGAAAAGCCTCAAGCTTCTGAAACTTTAATTGAAGAAACTCCAGCCGAAACATCTCAGGCTGACGAGACTCCCGTTGAAGAAAATGATAACAAAAAGCAACAAAATGCAGATGAAGAAAATGAAAAGAAGGAAGAATAACTTTTCATTTTATTTATAATACATTAAAAGAGACCGGTTGTAACTGGTCTTTTTTTTTGTCTGTAATTAACCCATTAGCTTTTTGTCGATTTTTTTTAACGCTTTAGGGTTACTCTTATATAAATTATTCAATATGGCTTTATGATGATCAAAAGTGCATATACTATTTAATATGTCACAGCTGTACAAATCAGCTGCTAGTGATTATTAATCCTACAATTTCTAATTCTTCTGAAATAATCTAATGCCACTTAATCTTTTTGTACTTCTCGATTTTATACCGATATACTCAATATAAACTCTTATTCAAACGATTATTTTTCACAAAAGCAATAATCTCTTTTTTTAGAGATAGATAACTCGGTTTTTGAATTATTTATTTTTTATAAAGGCTGTTGATTGTTTTACTTTTCGAGTTAAATGAATAGTTTAATTGTTTATTGGTTTGTTTATACAAGCTAAAATGCACCTCAAAAATATTTTGTGTATTATAAATCATGTGTTTTTTAGATGTCATTATCGGGAAATTTCATTCGGAAGATCAAAAATCAGGCCTTTAAATTGGATAATAATCATGACAAATATTGTTTTAGTTTAACTCCTTAAATAGCATGTTTGTAATTTTTGTGCTTTATAACTCATCAATTTTTAACGTATTTTTTTAGGGAAATAAAAAAAAATGAATCGCTTTTGAAATAAAAAAAACAGATTTGTATGATTTTTTTGAATCCTATGTGCGTTTTATATTTTCACACGATCTGCCTTGAGTCATAAAAAAGATAAAAAATTGGCTCTTATCAACTGAAATTGTAACTGAAAAATCTCACCAATTTGCTCCAGTGAGCAAGGTTTATTGTTAATTTCAGCTTAAGGATAAAAAAAAATGGTTTCATAACGCATTGTAAGTGTGGCTTATCAAAAAAAAAAGCAAAAAACTTTCAAAAAGCATTTGGAAGATTAAAAAAAAGAGCATTTCTTTGCACCCGCTTTGAAACCAAAAGGGGTTAAACAAAGCAAAGTTCTAATAAAAAGATGCAGTTAAACAAATGTAAAAAACACAAGATAATGTTTGCATTTAATGCTTAAAAGGTATTATCTTTGTTGTCCGTTTCGCTTATTTTTTAGCGTAAATTATTACTCAAAAAAATATTTAAATTTTTTTTGAAAAAACATTTGCGAAACCGGATAAAAAATGTTTATCTTTGCAGCCGCTAAAACGGGGATTACAACATGAACTGTTTTAGAATAAAAAAGGTAATAAAAGAACAACGTTCCTTGAGAGATTGAAAAAAAGAATAAGTCAAGCACTGGAAAAATAATTTCCAAAGAGTTTTATCAAGAGCAAAAGACATTAAACGATTATAATTACAACGAAGAGTTTGATCCTGGCTCAGGATGAACGCTAGCGGGAGGCTTAACACATGCAAGTCGAGCGGGATTAGATAGCTTGCTATCTATGAGAGCGGCGCACGGGTGAGTAACGCGTATGCAACCTACCTTTTACAGGGGAATAGCCCAGAGAAATTTGGATTAATGCCCCATAGCATCATTATTTCGCATGAATTAATGATTAAAGTTCCGACGGTAAAAGATGGGCATGCGTGACATTAGCTAGTTGGGGGGGTAACGGCCCACCAAGGCAACGATGTCTAGGGGTTCTGAGAGGATGATCCCCCACACTGGTACTGAGACACGGACCAGACTCCTACGG
>CAZARW010000081.1:0-10981 GCA_964487645.1 uncultured Prolixibacteraceae bacterium | reverse complement strand
AAAATTGTGGTGCAAAAATAGATAAAATCAACAGGATGCCAAACCAATCAAATAAGATATTTTGATTTTGCGTTACTTATCGGTTCAAGAGGCAAGCTGTCGAGACCGGCAGCCCAGCTTAAATATACCTTTAGTGTTTGTCCGGCAATGCAAATTGCATTTACTGTGGGTTGTTTTTCGTATTGTTGAAATTTGTCGGTAACCAGTTCGGTACACGCCATTAAGACAACTATGAATATTAAAGGGATTGTTTTTACCACTTTATATAATGATTTAAATTGAGATTATTGTATATACAATAGCATTTGCAGGTTATAAGCAGATAACAATTTTGTATTATCCAGATATAATTGTGTGTTAATCGTTGGCAATAATAATAATAATAATAATTCAAAAATTATTTGATATAATTTGCAGTAAACTATTAATATTATTTGACCAATGGCTGTTTTGAGTTGATGAAAGGAATTGATTTAAAATTTTATAGTGTATGATATGCTTGGCATAATAGGGAATAAGCTTTGTTGCATTAATGATATATTAGTAAAATCGTTGTTTACTCAATAGAAGTTCTTTTGATGGGAATGCATGTTTAGCTAAATATTATTCATCAAAATAAAGCCAATGTGTTTTTCTTTTTATTTTTTTCTTTTTCTCGGGTCTTTTTTTTGTGTAATCAAAGTATACCTTGTACGAAATATTCGGAATAATTGAGAACATACTCAGTTTGTATAAATGCAAAGGTTGGTTATTGTTTACCATATTATTTCGTATGTTATCGTTGTCGTAATAATACAAAAATGGGTTTATTCGGTTATATGCATTGTACAACGAAAAGTTCCAAATGGCTTTATTCCCTTTTTTTGTTTTTGTTGTTTTGTTAAATGCAATATCGAGTCTGTGATATGCTTGCATGTAATCGGAGTTTTTAGCTCCAAAAACAAGTCCAATATCATCAAATTGTTCATTGTTTTGATTCCATTTATACTGTTTAGCCAAGGCCGGAGTGAAAGGCAGGCCTGATTGTAAAGACCATGTTGCACTAAATCTCCATTTATTTTTGATTTTTCGTCCACAATGAATAGTAAATGAATGTTTTCGGTTATAATCGTATTGGTATGGTATTCCGTAATTAACATTTTCAAATTCTCTTTCCGAATTTGAAAAGGCATAAGAGAATGCTCCTGTCCATTTTCCTGTTATTTTTTTTACTGTTAGTTCAATACCTTTTGATACGCCAATTCCATTTATTTCCAATTTATTATCGATTGCCGTAATGCCAATAATGTTTTCATATCCTTCTTTAAGTGTTGTAAGATTGCACATATACTTTAAATACAAACTTGTTTCAATCGTTAATATCTGAAACACATCACTTATCGAATAATTTACAGAGACTTGATTAGCCAGTTGTGGTGGAAGCATTTCGCTTGCGGGTAGCCAAATCTCTTTTTTAATTATTTCGGATTGCGTAAAGACCATATGCGAATTTTGTACAACTTTCATATAATCAATACTAATGTCTTGCTTAGGTGATAAATTGCACTTAATATTTACACGGGGTTCGGCATTAAAAAAAGAATGGCGATTGTTTATATAATGATTGATTCGGAGCGATGGAGTGAGATGCATAAACGGAAATATACGAATTGAATTATCAAAGTAGATACTTGTTTCAAGCGAATTGATGTTTTTATGATTTTTTTGTTTATCGATAAGTGAATTATATATATAATTTGGATTAGAGATTAAGTAACTCATTTGTCCGCCAAAACCAATATTCCAATTTTTATTAAATGCATACTTCCAAAAAGAACGTAAAGATAAATCCCCAACCGAAGAACGATTTTTAAATGTTGCATCCAAATATGCAGAGTCAGCATCGAAAGCATAAAATTGTGCATTTGTATTGCGGTACCATGTAAACGAAGCTGTATTTTCAGCATATAATTTTGCTCCAATTACCTTATTCCATCTAAGTGATAATAAGCTATTTCCCCATCTCTGAACAGCATGCATTTTTTCATTTTTGTTGTTGCCTGCGCTCCAATTTTTATACCAGTAATTTAGATAATCATCACCTTGATAAAGATTTATACTTAAGTTATTTTTTTGATTGTATTTCCAGTTTAGTTTTAGGTTAAAATCATGAAAACCGTAGGCAAAAACTGCATCGTAATCAGAGCTAAATGCAGTAATTGCAGCCAGGGGAATATCGGTGAGTGTTTTTCGGGCTGTAAATAAGTAACTAATTTTTTTATTAAACAGTGGGCCTTCAAATAAGCACGAAACATCTGTAATTCCAACACTATATGCTCCTTTATGCTTTGATAGATTTCCTTCGCGCTGTGTAATACTTACAACAGAGGATAATTTGCCGCTATACTTAGCCGGAAAGTTTCCATTGTAAAAATCAATTGTATTTATCATATCGGGATTAAATACTGACATAAACCCCCCTAAGTGATTTACATAGGTAAGAGGTACATTATCGAGTAGGTAAAGATTCTGTCCCGGATCGCCTCCTCGCACCATCATAACACTTAAACCTTCGGATTGAGTTTGAACACCCGGCAATAATTGAAGCACTTTTATTACATCGGGTTTGCCTGTAAGCGATGGCATAAACTCAATATTTTTTGAACTTAATCGCGTTCTCAGGGGTTCAGTATATTTTTCTCCTTTTACTGATATTTCATCCAATGTATTATCTGTCTCTAGTTTTAAAACAATGATCGTATCTGTATGGTTATTTATTTTAATTTGTTTTGATGAATATCCTATATACGAAACAGAAATAATTGAGGGGGTATTTATTTTAAGAGTGAAATACCCATTGTTATCGGTCGAACATCCAACTTTTTCGGCATTATCAACAATGTGTGCGCCAATTAATGCTTCGTTAGAATTTTGATCACGAACAAAACCCGATATTTGTATTGTCTGACCGAATGAAAACTGGCTTGCTATAAAGAATGCAAAAAGAATTAAATATTGTTTCATTGGTCAATATTTATTTTTGTTCGAACACTTGAAAACGAAGAAAAGATTCCTAACCCATTGCTCACATTTGAATACAACATATAACGTTGATTGGTTGAAGCCAAACTCTCGTACTGGGCAGTATTGTATAAATACAATTGTTTGTGATACTTGTAATATGATTCGGATACAGAACGAAGCTCAATATAATAATCATGATCATTTTCAAATTCAAATGACCGATTGATATAGAATTTAATGCCATATCTTCCGGATGGCATGTATATATTTGCAAAAAAATTTAAAGGACTAACTTCTGTTACAAATACTGAGTCATTTTTAGTTTCAATGAGTATTGGGTTTTGAACTGTTCGCCATTCATAATTCCATTCTTGTGTTTGAAAATTGTAATGGTCGATTTCGCCAACAGTAATCATTCTAATTTCCCAAAACAATAATTTGGCTGAATCGTTATTAAAATAAACTTTAAACGAAGATAATGCTTCGCCTTCATCGCTAACACCATCGATTTCAGTATACTTTACTTGATGAATTTTTGTTGAATCGGGTATTGTTGTGTATGCATAAACAGGTTCATATCCAGGCACATATGCCATGCAGTGGTAGTGTACATTGGGCTTTGCTTTTTTATTTGACAAGTACCATCCATTTCCATTATAAGCAAGTGTGTCGTTTAAAATATTATCGGAACAAACAATAACTGTAGCATTCGAAATTTTAGAGGGGATTGAGTCTTCTAGATTTGCTGTATATGTTAACTGAACGCTTATCAGACTGTCGGTTTCCAGTGTGGAGTTTAATACAATTTTTTGTTTATAGTTAGCAAAATCAGTTTCAATAATCGAATGGCACGAGTTAAGGCCTATCAATATTAATAATATATTTATCTTTATCAGGTGGATTATTCTTTTCATTCTTTTCATCAGAAACGATATACAAATCCTGCGTTAAATTTTGTTCTCCCATTATGATATAGCCTTCCAATTGAATATTCAAAGAAACAACCAAAGTGCCGGGTAAATGAATAGCCAGTTCCAAGGCCTGCGCTAAATTCAGTAAAAGGTTTGTTCCATGTCGAAACAAAATTGTTTCCATCAAAATCTGTAAAACTTGCCGATACTAAGCCAATTTTTGAAACTCCATAAAGGTCAAAGCGTAAATTGCTTATTCCGGTTAAAAGCTCGATAAGATGATATCGTATCGCAAAACCATAAAACAGTGTAGTGCTTCCGGTAATATAGTGAGTTTCATTTGCGGTTGAGTATCTTTCAATACCATTATTATCAACCAAAACATAGTTCCCTGATGAATTTTGCTGTAAGGGGATATAGTGATTCATGTTTGAGTATGCAATGTATGATCCTAGTTCGAAATTCTTTATTATTACACCTGCCAATTCTGCATTTATCGAATACACTGTATTTGAATGTTTTGTTGGCGAAAAAATATTGTTTTGTGCCATTTCGGGTTTGGCGCTATTTATTCCCAATCGAAAAATTATTGAATTTGAATATACTTTAGCAGAGTACGCAAATAAAACGATGATAAATATTGTTTTTTTTAATGCTTTCATTTTTTTGATTATATACTGCCACACAAAATAAATGCATATTGTGTGTGGCAGCAGTTGTATTTATTATAGCTATAGCGTCACTTTGCATCCCATACTGTTTTCTGCTTTTGCATTTAAAAATATAAAATAGGGTTTATAATCCCAGGTTAATCCATCTGAAATATAATACATATCACTATATTTTATCACACCTTCGTAAATATTATTACCATCTGCATTAATCCATCTTTCGATATAGGATTTATTATCCCAGCTTTTTAGGTTAATATCAAAATCGGTCAACATTTTTTTCTGAAACCAAACTCCTCCGCGGCGAATATAATTTGTTATTTTATATTCAGTTTCGCGATATGTTTTGTTTTTTAGAATATGGTGGTATATTTCGGTTTGTACCCATAATTTTATTCTGTATTTTTTTCCGTTAAAAGTATTGTCATCGCGGTCAACATTAACTTCTCTGTTAATCGATTTTAATTGAATATTATCGTAGATAATAAATTCATTATTATTTTTTATCTCATTTAGTGTTTTAACGTTACTAAGAGATAAAATATTTTTAACATTTGAAGAAATTATTGTTTCTCCAATTTTTTTATAAACAGTATTACTAACAATATACATTAAGTCTTCATTCAAAATATACCTTTCTTTATTGTTATATTCGCGAGGCAAACAATAAATATCACCTGTGTTATCTGTTTCAAGCATTATATACTTTTGATGTTTTGCTACAATATTTTTAACATCTTCAGTGTTTTTCAGTTTATTGATTTCAATTTCATCTATATTCTATCAGATAGGGTTCCGAACGATTCAAATCCCATCATGTTTTCCCAATTAATTCTTTCATCTTCGGAAAATTGACTCGTTTTTAAAACAATAGAATCTAGTTCGTCAAATGACTGAAATTTTAATATCTCTGTTTCATAAACAGCATTGTTAACGATCGAATGATGTATTTCTTCATCCTGGCATGAATTTAATGCCATTATCCCCGCAAATACAAAGATTAAAACTAAGAAGTTGTTAATTTTTTTCATAATTTTACATAGTTTAGTTGAACCCATATGAGGCTCTTACTCTGGGTTCGTTATACATTAATTAACAGGCGGTTCTCGGGAATTTTCACGGCCGCCTGTTTTTATTGCTCGCCTAAGGCAATTGGCGTTACCAGCACGTGAAAAATCCAATAATATTTAATTCGGGTTTATTTTTTCATAGGCAAACATATTTTTACAAAGTGTATACTTGGATGTATGGAGTTATTACTGTAAATACAGTATCCATAAAGGAAATCATGGTGTTTTTGTTTCATAACGAATAGGGCTTGGTGTATTAATCGTTGGCAATAATAATAATAATAATTCAAAAATTATTTGATATAATTTGCAGTAAACTATTAATATTATTTGACCAATGGCTGTTTTGAGTTGATGAAAGAGGGTAAGGGTAAAAACTGGACAGGGTTTTTTTTAAACATCGGCACTGTTTCGGTAAATTTTTAAAATACTGTTTCCGATATTTTCAATGCTATGGGCTTGTTTCTGAAAGTCTGGAGCTTTAATCCCTTTTTCGAAATAAATATTCCCGGTATATATATGTGCTTCGTCCCATAAATCCATATCAATAAAGGTTTTCAGCACCCGGGGGCCTCCTTCAACAATAAGCGATTGATAATTTTTAGAGTGTAAATACTGCAATAAAGGATTAATTGTTTCGCTTTGTTCATTGTCAAGAGCAATGTTGTCAACATGTCGGTCATCGGTATATTCACAAGGAGCAATAATGGCAGTAGGAGCCAGGTCCGAAAACACATGGAGCGAAGCAGGCAGGCGCAAACTTCGGTCGGGTACAATTCGTAAAGGTTGTTTTCCGTACCAGTCGCGTAAAGTAAGCGATGGATTATCGGCTAATGCAGTGTTGGTTCCAACCAAAATTGCACTTTCGGTGGCTCGCTGTTTATGTACAGCTATGCGTGCTATTTCGTTTGTTATCCAGGTTGGGTATCCCTTGTTTTTTTGTTTGCTGTCAACATCAACAAAACCATCGGCCGTTTGTGCCCATTTTAATATAATATAAGGCCGTTTTTTTTGATGAAAAGTAAAAAAACGACGATTTAGTTCAATACATTGCTTGTGCAAAACACCCACAGTAACTTTAATACCGGCCTGTTGCATCATTTTTATGCCTTTGCCCGATACTTTTGCAAACAAGTCGATAGTTCCAACAACAACCCTTTGTATTTTTTCCCGAATAATAAGTTCGGCACATGGAGGTGTTTTCCCATAATGAGCACAGGGTTCGAGGTTTACATACAGAGTTGCTTGTTGTAACACATCGTGATTTTCAACACTGTTTATTGCATTTACTTCGGCATGTGCCTGGCCGTAAACACGATGAAAACCCTCGCCAATTATTTTCCCATTATATACAATAACACAGCCCACCATTGGATTGGGAGCAACATAGCCTTCGCCAAGTTTTGCCAATTCGAGGCAACGTTTCATGTATTTTTCATCGTCGTGTGTCAATGCCATTGTATTTCGGGTACTTTAAAATCGGTCAAATTGTAATCACGCAAAGGTAAACATTTTCATCGTTTACAATTTGCTATTCCCAATCATGCTTACATTTCATAATTTAAGTTTATCAATTTGTATATATTTGTTTTTAGCATTTTAATTAAAACAACCTGCTTATGATACAACAAAAACAAGGTATTCTGATAATTTTTTCGTTTGTTGCTTTACTTTGCTTCTCGTGTAACAGTAAACAGCAATCGGTTTTTTCGGAAATGGCGGTTCCTGTAAAACTTGCTTCAAACTATGCTTTTACCGAAGGGCCTGCAGCCGATATGCACGGCAATGTATACTTTACCGATCAGCCAAACAACAAAATATACCGATGGAATTGCAGCTCAAATGCTGTTTCGGTTTTTATGGAACATGCCGGGCGTGCAAACGGTTTGTATTTTAACAACATAGGCAAGCTCGTTGCCTGTGCCGATTTACATAGCCAGCTATGGGCTATTGATACTACAACACAGCAGTATGTTCTGTTGCTTGATAGTGTTGGGCAATATAAACTCAATGGCCCCAACGACTTGTGGATTGATAAGCAAAATGGCATGTATTTTACCGACCCGTTTTATCGACGCGAATACCGTCAAAATAAAGAACAGTTGCATCCTTCCGAAAATGTGTATTATTTACCCTACCGTGCTGAAGCTCCTGTGGTTGTTGACAGTACTCTGAAAAAACCAAACGGAATTATTGGTACCCCCGACGGGAAAACCTTATATGTTGCCGATATTGGCGATAACAAAACCTACAAATATTCGATAAATACCGATGGAACACTGCATTCGCGAAGCCTCTTTTGCGAAACAGGCTCCGACGGGATGACCATCGATACCGAGGGGAATGTATATTTAACCGGACATGGAGTCCATGTTTTTTCAGCTAGTGGAGATAAAATTGCACACATTGCAATTGACGAACCATGGACTGCAAATGTTACCTTTGGAGGTGAACAAAACAATATTTTGTTTATTACAGCTTCGCAGTCGGTTTATACGCTTAAAATGAATGTACACGGAGCTTTTTAATTTTTCGTCAAATCAACGTGTTATTTTTTGGGTAAAGCATTCGGCAACAAAATAACCCGGAGATGTAATTTCATCGAAAAAATGAAACAGCACAATCCATTGTGATTTTTACAAACAATTCATGCTCATGTTATGTTTTACTTATTGATGTTATTGAGTGAAACAAAACAGGGATTTTCAAGTTGTTTAATCTCATTCAAGTAATCATACGTAAAACAACGGATTGCCTATAAATAAACAATTTCAACCAATGAAGTTACACGAATATCAATCGAAAAAACTGCTTCGTGAGGCAGGGCTTCCTGTTCCTAACGGGGTACATGTTTGCCATTACAACGAGCTTAAAGCCGCACTCGGTCAATTAGGAATAAAAAAAGGCGTAGTTAAGGCTCAAGCCTACACCGGAGGACGAGGAAAAGCCGGAGGCATAAAACTTTTCAAAACCGAAGGCCAAGCCATTGAATACACCAAACAACTTATTGGTATACAATTGGTAACACACCAAACCGGCCCCGATGGTGTAAAAGTTCACTCGGTGCTCATTGAAGAGGCAAGCAACATCGACAAAGAATTTTATGTAGCCATTTTGCTCGATCGGGCTAAAGTAAGCCCGCTAATTATGATTTCGCCCGACGGGGGAATGGACATCGAAGCGGTGGCCGAAAAAACTCCTGAACGCATAGTGCGCCTTTACCCCGAATTTGGCAAAGCTTTATCCGATAAACTCAAATCAGAAGCTGCCCGGTTTTTGGGCTTAAGTGGCTCGCTTGCCAACGAGTTGGGTAATGTACTGCAAAAACTTTTCGATGTGTACCTGAAATACGATGCTTCGTTGCTCGAAATTAACCCGCTTATAACCACATCCGAAGGGCATTTGGCAGTGCTCGACTGCAAATTCGATATAGATGATAACGCTGCTTACCGCCAGCTCGAAACCGGCGGCGACCCCAACGGCGACAAAACACCTGCCGAAATCGAAGCCGCAAAATACGGAATGAGCTACATTTCGCTCGACGGAAACATCGCTTGTATGGTTAACGGAGCCGGACTGGCAATGGCAACCATGGACTCAATAAAACATAATGGCGGCGAACCGGCCAATTTTCTCGATGTGGGTGGCTCGGCAAGCGAAGAAGCCGTTACCCATGCATTCAATATCATTTCAAACGATCATGCCGTGGGCGCAATTCTTGTCAATATTTTTGGCGGAATAATGAAATGCGACACCATTGCCAATGGAATTGTAGCTGCCGTGAAAAAAAGCGGCCTCAAAGTACCCTTGGTGGTGCGTCTCGAAGGAACCAATGTCGATTTGGGAAAAGAAATTATCCACAACTCGGGACTCAACATCATAAGTGCCAATAACCTCGACGATGCCGCGCAAAAAGCCGTTTCAGTAACAAAAAAATAAAACAGCCATGTCAATACTTGTCGATCAGAATACAAAACTTATTACCCAGGGAATTACCGGCAAAGCCGGATTGTTTCACACCAAAGCATGTGCCGACTACGGAACGAATGTGCTTGGAGGCGTAAACCCGCGCAAAGCCGGCAGCAGTATCGAAGGCTTCCCGGTTTTTGGAAACGTAAAGAAAGCAGTAGCCGAAACCGGCGCCAATACAAGTATGATATTTGTACCTGCTCCCTACGCTGCCGACGCAATAGTTGAAGCCGCCGATGCAGGCATCAAACTCATTGTTGCCATCACCGAGGGCATTCCGGTACGCGACATGCTCAATGTACACCAATACCTCAAAAAATCCGATTCAATTTTGGTTGGCCCCAACTGTCCCGGCATTACCACCGCCGGAGTTGCCAAAGTAGGCATAGCACCGGGGTTTATCCACAAAAGAGGAAAAGTAGGCATTGTTTCGCGTTCGGGCACCTTAACCTACGAGGCTGTGCATCAAACCACACTTACCGGCTTAGGGCAAACCACAGCAGTTGGCATAGGCGGCGATCCCATTCACGGGCTCAACCACATCGATGTAATCCGCATGTTCGACGACGATCCCGAAACCGAAGCCATTGTACTTATTGGCGAAATTGGCGGCAACGACGAAGAAATAGCTGCCGAGTACATAAAATCGAATGTGAGCAAACCCGTTGCAGCCTTTATTGCCGGCGCATCGGCACCCAAAGGCAAACGCATGGGGCATGCCGGAGCAATTATCAGCGGATCGAAAGGCACCGCCCAAAGCAAAATAAAAGCACTTAGCGATGCCGGTGTTTTAGTTGCTCAAACAGCTGCCGATATTGGCCACATGATGTGTATTGCCTTGCGCGAACGTACCGGCCGTTGCCATTGCAACAATGCTGCCGATTGTCGGTATTAATGCATTATTTTTATTGTGCGGGCTTAACGGTCTGCGGCTCATAGCACCCACGTGCAAAGTCTTGTTTCGCAACTGCCTTGCCGTGGCTTCCTCTGGTCGCCCTGCAGTCAGTGCTCAACATAGCCTTTACACATGGCTGGCTAACCGCCTCCGCCCTGCCCGTAAACAATCCAACAATTCCGGTACATTTAATCTTTTATTACACTTTGTGTATTTCAATTATTTATCCCGTTGATTAATGCAACTAAATATGCCTGAATATTCTGATATTGTGAATAAAAAGCAGTATAAAAAGGTTTTATTCAAAAAAAAAGGCTGTTCAAAATATTGAACAGCCTTGCTTTGATTTGTGTTGTGCTCAGAGGCTTGGATTTAGCGCTTAGCTGAGAATTTCGTCTAAGGTAATATAGTCGCCTACACGTCCGGCCATTTTTTCCATGTCGGTATTTACCGGCAGGGTTT
>CAZARW010000080.1:0-11046 GCA_964487645.1 uncultured Prolixibacteraceae bacterium | reverse complement strand
AATTGTTACACGCCATGTTACTCTCGAAGAGTTTCTGATACAGGCAATAAACAAAGGAAGCGACGATTTTGGCAAAGTACATATGACCATTTCGTATGGCGATCGTACATACAACGGGTTTGGTGCTCACACCGACATTATTACCGCATCGGTCGAAGCTTTTATTGACGGAATTAATAAAATACCGGTAAGCAAAAAATAAAATAAACAGATAAAGTAAAACAACAGAAATTCAGTAATCTTTTTTCGAAGGATAAAACTGAACGAAAGATTTTATACTATGACAGCAAAAACATTATTCGACAAAATTTGGGATGCCCATGTAGTAAAAACACTTGAAGATGGCCCCAATGTATTGTATATCGACCGTCACTTTATACACGAAGTGACCAGTCCTGTAGCATTTTTGGGATTAGAAAAACGCGGACTTAAAGTTTTCAGACCCGACCAAACTACTGCTACACCCGACCACAATGTTCCAACCGAGAATCAGCATTTATCAATTGTTGATGAACTGTCGCGCCACCAGGTAGAAATGCTGCAAAGAAACTGCGAAAAACATGGCATTACTCATTATGGCTTAGGCAACGACGGACATGGAGTTGTACACATTATTGGTCCCGAACAAGGACTTACACAACCCGGCATGACAATTGTTTGCGGCGACAGCCACACATCAACTCACGGAGCTTTTGGAGCTGTTGCTTTTGGCATTGGAACCAGCGAAGTTGAAATGGTACTGGCCAGCCAATGCATTATGCAACCTAAACCCAAAAAGATGCGTATTACAATCGACGGCCAACTTAAACCCAATGTAACAGCAAAAGATTTGGTGTTATACGTTATAGCAAAAATATCGACCAGCGGTGGAACAGGCCATTTTGTTGAATTTGCCGGTTCGGCAATTCGCAGCTTAAGCATGGAAGGCCGTATGACTGTTTGCAACATGAGTATTGAATGTGGCGCACGTGGAGGCATGATTGCTCCCGACGATAAAACAATTGAATATGTAAAAGGCCGTAAATTTGCACCAAAAGGCCAAGCCTGGGACAGTGCAGTTGAGTACTGGAAAACTCTTAAAACCGATGAAGATGCTGTTTTTGACACCGAATACAGTTTTGATGCTGCCGACATTGAGCCAATGATTACTTATGGAACAAATCCGGGGATGGGTATTAAAATTTCAGAAAACATCCCAACGAGCGACGGCTTAACCGGAAACGATAAAAAAAGTTTCCAAAAATCACTCGAATATATGGGATTTAACGAAGGTGAACCCATTTTGGGCAAACCTGTTGACTATGTATTTTTGGGAAGTTGCACCAACGGACGTATCGAAGATTTTCGCACGTTTGCCAATTACGTAAAAGGCAAAAAGAAAGCCGATAATGTTGTTGCATGGCTTGTTCCGGGCTCGGTTGCTGTTGAAAAACAAATTCGTGAAGAAGGACTTGTTGAAATTCTCGAAACAGCAGGTTTTGAACTGCGACAACCCGGTTGCTCGGCTTGTTTGGCTATGAACCCCGATAAAGTTCCGGCAGGTAAATATTCGGTATCCACAACTAACCGAAATTTCGAGGGCCGCCAAGGGCCAAAAGCCCGAACTCTGCTAACCAGCCCATTAGTGGCTGCAGCCTGTGCTATTAACGGAAAAGTGAGCCTTCCGTAATGGATAAGCTCCCGGTTTGTTTGTTCAAACCTAATAATTTATAGTGAATTTTTAATAATCGATGCCCTATCCCTATAAAACATGGGAATATCCCGGGGTTAAAATAAGGGTAAAAAACATACACATTATGGCAATTGATAAATTTATAAAAATAACATCGTCGGCTGTTCCTCTTCCAATTGAGAATGTAGATACCGACCAAATAATACCTGCCCGTTTTTTAAAGGCAGTTGAACGTAAAGGCTTTGGCGACAACTTGTTTCGCGATTGGCGTTATCTTGATGGCGATACTCCAAACCCCGAGTTTGTAATGAATAAACCCGAATTTTCGGGATCGATATTAGTTGGCGGAAAAAATTTCGGAAGTGGTTCGAGTCGCGAACATGCTGCATGGGCTATTTACGATGCTGGTTTTAAAGTGGTAGTTTCAAGCTTTTTTGCCGACATTTTTAAAGGCAATGCATTAAATAACGGTTTGTTACCTGTACAAGTTTCGCCCGATTTCTTACAAGAAATTTTTGAAACAATCGAAAACAATTCGAAAGCAACATTTACTGTTGACCTCGAAAAACAAACGTTTACAAACGATACAACAGGAAATAGTTTCGAATTTGAGATTAACGGATACAAAAAAACCTGTTTACTTAACGGATACGACGATATTGATTATTTAGTAGCAATGCAAGACGAAATTGCTGCTTTCGAAAAATAAAGCACACCTCCCCCCTCCTGTATAAAGGCAGGAGTGGGGACTTTGAGGCTTGTACTAACTTGGAACATTTGTTCTTTTAAATTGTTAAAAAGAACTATCGGTGAAATAAACTCGTTATAGCTCAACAGAGAGTTTGCGGGTTATAAAAAATGAATAAAATGAGCAACGGTACAAATATAGCTAAATCTCAACCTTCCCTTTCAGAAAACAACAGGGCTGGCCTGATAAAAATAATGGACACTACCCTGCGCGATGGTGAACAAACCACAGGGGTATCGTTTAACGAGATGGAAAAGCTGAGCATGGCCAAGGTTTTGCTTAACGATTTAAAAGTTGATTTTATCGAAGTAGCATCTGCCAGAGTTTCAGAAGGCGAATACAAAGGAGTAAAACGTATTACCGAATGGGCACGCAAAAACGGATACATCGATAAGGTTGAAGTACTTGGTTTTGTTGATAACGGTACGTCAATTGACTGGATTATTAATGCAGGGGCCAATGTGCTTAATTTACTTCTGAAGGGATCGTTTAAACATGTAACCGAACAGTTGCGCCGTACTCCAGAACAACACCTCGACGATGCCATTAAAAACATTCGTATGGCAAACGATAAAGGGCTGCAGGTTAACGTGTATCTCGAAGACTGGTCGAACGGTATGCGTCATTCGGCAGACTATGTGCACTTTTTACTTAAAGGGCTCAAAAACGAGAAGATTAATCGCTTTATGCTCCCCGATACTTTGGGTATTTTAGATCCCGACGAAACCTACACATTTTGTAAAGAAATTGTTGACACATACCCCTCGTTATCGTTCGATTTTCATCCACATAACGATTACGATTTAGCAATTGCAAATGTTTTTAGTGCTATAAAAGCCGGAATTACATGCGTCCACACAACAATAAACGGACTTGGTGAGCGTGCCGGAAATGCTCCCTTATCGAGTGTTATTGCAACTATTAATGACCATTTGCAAATGAAAACCAATGTTGACGAAAGCAAACTCAACATGGTGAGCAAACTGGTTGAATCGTTTTCGGGAATCAGAATCCCAACAAACAAACCACTCATTGGTGAATTTGTATTTACACAGTGCAGCGGTGTGCATGCCGATGGCGATAACAAAAACAACTTATATTTTAACGATTTGCTTCCCGAACGCTTTGGACGCGAACGAAAATATGCCCTCGGTAAAACATCGGGAAAAGCCAATATCAAAAAAAATCTCGAAAGTATTGGAATCAACCTCGATCCCGAATCGCTGAAAAAAGTAACTCAACGAGTAATTGAACTCTCGGATAAAAAAACTACAGTAAGCACCGAAGATTTACCATATATTGTTTCCGATGTACTCCGAAATGAATCAATAGCTCAAAATATTGTAATCAAAAATTACAACATTTCGCTGGCATTTGGGCTTAAACCGGTTGCCTCGGCAGCAATAATAATTAACAATAAAGTATTCGAAGATACAGCACCCGGCGATGGACAATATGATGCTTTTATGAATGTAATTAAAAAAATATACAAACGCTTACATAAACCCTTACCGCATCTTACCGATTATGCCGTAACAATTCCTCCGGGCGGAAAAACCGATGCGTTTGTTGAAACGGTAATTACATGGCAGGGAGAAAACGAATTTCGTACACGCGGACTCGATTCGGACCAAACTACAGCTGCAATAAAAGCAACAATGAAAATGCTGAATATTATTGAACAAAAAATTCAGTAATACATTTTATCTGCATATTGCAAACATTATGTTGCTACCTCATTGCATAAGCTTGTAAACACAAAGGAAGGCTAACATTGCAAATGCATTAAACAAACAAGTTATTAATAAAATAAAAATGATAAAATCGACACCTGAAGCTATTCAGCGTAATTTTGATCAACAGGTTGAACGGTTTTCGAACATTGAAACCGGACAAACAACTGCCATTGATTCGCCTCTGTGCATGGAACTGATTTCGCAAGCTGCCAGGCTAACCAATCCCAATGCAACACACATTATGGATTTAGGCTGCGGAGGAGGAAACTACGCAGTAAAAACAGCCGGTTTAATGCCCAATGTACACTGTACTTTAATTGATATAAGCGGTAAAATGGTTGAAGCCGCAAAAAAACGAGTAGAAGAAATAGTTAGCGGAACAGTTACCGCCATTCAAGCTGATTACCGCAATGCAGACCTGGGCAAAAACCAATTCGACATAATTACAGCAGGTACAACCCTGCACCATTTACGCGGAGACGATGAGTGGGAATTGGTTTTTGACAAAGTATATAAAGCACTAAAACCCGGCGGATCGTTCTGGATAAACGACATTGTTATTGCCGAAACCAACCCAATTAATGAAATGATGCTTGGTGGATGGCTCAGTATTTTAAAAAAACAAATTTCGGACGATGAAATTGCTATGTACAAAGAGCGATACGAAACCGAAGATACACCCCGCACCCTGACATACCAGCTCGATTTGATGAAACACACAGGATTTGAGCACACAATTATATTGCATAAGCACTTTAATTTTGCTGCTTTTGGTGGAATTAAAAAATAAAACGATTAATATTTAAACAAAATACATCATGGGAAAAACATTAAACATTGCCGTTTTAGCCGGCGACGGGATAGGGCCTGAAATAATTGAACAGGCACTGAAAGTAACAAAAGCAGTTTGCGACAAATTTGATCATCAGCTTAAGTATAAAAAAGCATTAACCGGAGCATGTGCTATTGATGCCGTAGGTGACCCATATCCTGCCGAAACACACCAACTTTGCATGGAAAGCGACGCAGTGCTTTTTGGTGCTATTGGCGACCCAAAATTTGATAACGACCCCTCAGCAAAAGTACGCCCCGAGCAAGGGTTGTTGCGTATGCGTAAGCAACTGGGATTATATGCTAATTTACGACCTGTTGAAACATTCGAATCACTCTTACACAAATCGCCCCTGCGTTTAGATTTAGTAAAGGGTGCTAATTTTATGTGTATACGTGAGCTAACAGGTGGCATTTATTTTGGCGAAAAAGGCAAAAGCGATGACGGAAATTCGGCTTTTGACAACTGCGTGTATACCCGCGAAGAAATTGAACGCATACTCAAACTGGGCTTTGAATATGCCATGAAACGAAACAAGAAACTCACCATAGTTGACAAGGCTAATGTTCTGGAAACCTCTCGTCTGTGGAGGAAAATCGGGCAGGAAATGGCACCTCAATACCCCGAAGTAGAAACCGAGTTCATGTTTGTTGACAATGCCGCCATGCGCATTATCCAGTGGCCAAAAAGCTTCGATGTAATGGTAACCGAAAACATGTTTGGCGACATCCTTACCGACGAGGCTTCGGTAATTACCGGTTCCCTGGGCTTACTCCCATCGGCATCGATTGGTTTGCACACCAGCGTATTCGAACCCATACACGGCTCCTACCCGCAAGCTGCCGGCAAAAACATTGCCAACCCCATAGCCACAGTACTATCTGCAGCTATGATGTTTGAATATGCATTTAACATGATGGATGAAGGCGCTTTGATCCGACGTGCAGTTGATGCATCGCTCGAAGCCGGTATCGTTACCGAAGATATTGCAGGCGATGGCAAAGCCTATAAAACATCGGAAGTGGGTGACTGGCTGGCCGAATTTATTGAGAAACAATAAAATAAGATACATCCACAATGAAAACCAGTATGCAAATACCGGTTTTTTTTGTTATCATTTTCAATAAAACCGTAATTAATTGAAAATAATAGCTTTTATTTAAATTATTATCGTACATTGCGCGCTTAATTATTTAAATTTTATACAATGAATAACGGAACAGTAAAGTTCTTTAATGAATCAAAAGGATATGGTTTCATTAAAGATAATGACACATCAACAGAATACTTCGTACACTCATCGGGGTTAATTGACAACATCGACGAAAACGACGAAGTAACTTTTGAGTTGAAACAAGGAAACAAAGGATTAAATGCAGTAGATGTTAGACTCGCGTAGTCTATTAAATATATACATTTAAAAAAATTGTTGAATCCCGCTTAACGCGGGATTTTTTTTTACCTCAATAAAGCAAATATTCTCCGGCAAAAAACTTTAAAATTCAATCCACTCGCCTTTTTGAGGGATTTCGATATTTGAAAATCCTTCCGACTCGAGATAGGTTTTATACGCCACCTGTGCTTCATAATCGCCATGTACAAGCAATATTTTTTGTAAGCGATCTTTTATCTGACAATCGATGTATTCGGCCATTTCTTTGTAATCGCCATGCCCGCTATACGAATCAATCCGAAAAACTTCGGCATTTACAGGATGTACATAACCATGAATTGATACTTCGGTATCGCCACGTAAAATTTTTGCTCCCAGTGTACGCGGAGCACAATATCCAACAGCAAGTATCGAGTTTTTGGGATTGCTGATATTGTTTGCCAAATGATGCTTTACCCTACCGGCTTCCATCATCCCCGAAGCCGAAATAATTACACACGGTTCGGTTCTTTCGTTAATTTTTTTCGATTCTTTAACACTGCGTGTATAAAAAAGATGGTCAAATCCAAACGGATCGGGGTCATCGTGCAGTTCATGCTGCATTTCATCGTTAAAGCAATATGGATGTAAACGAAATATTTCGGTAGCATTTACAGCTAAGGGGCTATCAACATAAATATCAACACGAGGCAACTTCCCCTCGTTAAAAAGTTGGTTAAGAGTATATACAATTTCCTGCGTACGCCCCACACTAAACGATGGGATAATCAATTTACCCCGTTTATCAACACATGTATGCTTAAGCACTTTCAGCAACTCTTCGCTAGCCTCTTTTCTGTCGGCGTGTAAGCGGTCGCCATATGTTGCTTCGGTAATGAGCACATCGGCCTGAGGAAATGGTTCGGGTTGGCGTAAAATGATGTTTTGCTTACGGCCAATATCACCGGTATACGCAACACGTTTTACTCTATCGGTTTCGTGCACCTCGAGCGAAATTACACTACTCCCAAGCATATGTCCCGAGTTTGTAAAGCGTACTTTTGTGTTTTCGTCGATATAAAATTTACGGTCGTATGCTACTCCAATAAACAATTGCATACAACTCACTGCATCTTTACGTGTATATATCGGCTCAACCGGATCGAGCCCCTTGCGTGCTCTTTTTTTATTAAATTCAACAGTATCGGCTTCGTGTATTGCGCCCGAATCGGCCAGCAAAATCGAACATAAATCGAGTGTAGCTTGTGTACAAACTACCGATCCTCTAAAACCAAGCTTATACATATACGGAATTAAACCAGAATGATCGATATGCGCATGGCTTAGCAAAATATGGTCAATCTCTTTAGGGTTAAAACCCAAATCGCGGTTTAAACTGTCGGTTTCGAGCCCCTTACCTTGATATAAACCACAGTCAAACAAAATCTTTTTGTTTTTTTGTGTAATAACTAAATGCTTACTCCCGGTTACTTCGCGTGCAGCTCCTAAAAATTTTATAATCATTTTCGAATTGTTTAAATAAGTAAAATCATAAATTGATTGCTATCTGTACATAGTTAAAACACCACGAATGTACAAGCATTGTAATTTTGCAATTAATTGGCAATTTTCCAATTATTATTTCTACATAAAATATCAAATGCTAAAAAAATATCTTTTGTTTATCTCAAATCAAACAGATTACTCGCAATAAAAAAACTTTACCCAACCGAATTCGATATAATTGTAAAGAAATAAACAGATTGTAATTATATATTAAAAATACTTTTAATTTTTGGTAAAAAAATAATAATCACTATCGTTTTCATTTATATATTTACAGTCCCATAACCAAAATTAAACCTAATGCAAAATTCATATTTAAATCAAAAGCTCAACCAAACAAAAGACATGGCGCTAAACCGGGTGCTTATTGTAATGTTGTTTATAATGATACCCGGACTTTTAATAACTTTATTGCGATTACCTCAAACTGGTTTTACAATAAACTATGGAGTTCAAATATTGTCAGGAGTATTAATTATAATGCTTTATGTTTTAAGACGAAAACTTCCGATACAAACAAAAGGCATAATTTTTCTAGGAGTATTATATACTATGGCTTTAAGCGGCTTGCTTTCGTTTGGGCTTTATGGCTTTGGATATATATATTTTATACCGGCAGCAACTATTTCGTTCATTTATTTTTCGAAAAAAACCGGATGGTACATAACCTTATCAAGTATTGTAATTATTGCAATAATCGGAGTTTTGTTTAACAAAAATGTATTTCACTTTACACCGCCCCACAACTCGTACATGCAATCAGCAGCAATGTGGCTAAACATGATTATTACCATATCGATTATCGCAATAGTAATGACAATGTTCTGGAGCAATTTATACAGTATGCTTACCAATACATTTACACATATAAACAATCAGCAAAACGATATGAAAAAAATGAATGCTGATTTAATCGAAGCCCGTGACAAGGCCCAGCAATCGGATCGGATGAAATCGTCGTTTTTACAAAATATCAGCCACGAAATACGTACTCCTTTAAACATTATCATTGGCTTTTCGGATATGTTGGCACAAACCAATAATGCCGATGAACAAAAGGAATACAATAGGGTGATTAAAGAAAACAGCAACAGTATGCTTAAGATTGTTAACGACATTGTTGATTTTTCGAAAATTGAAACCAATACATTTACATTGAACACCGACAGTTTTGAGGTTTACGATGTATTGATACAAATTGAGAAAGAAATTGGTATTGAAAATATCAAATCGTTATGCATTAACATTGATAAAATAAAAAGAGTTATTAAAACCGATAAGGAACGATTTCACCAGATATTATATAACTTATTAAATAATGCTGTAAGATTTACTCGCAAGGGAAGCATAACATTAAGTATCGAAAACGACGACAATTTGCTATCGTTTATAATTCAAGATACCGGCATTGGTATTTCACCCGAAAACGGCGAAAAAATATTTGAACGTTTTTACAAAGTTGATGATTTTTCGGGTGGTGCCGGCCTTGGTCTAAGCATCAGCCAATCGATTGCTCGGTTTATGGGTGGCGACATAGTGCTCGTTGATTCGAAACCCGGTAGTGGTTCGGTATTTAAATTTACATTTCCGACGGTCTAACATCAAAATATATGGTAGAGGCATTTCAAAATTATGTAAATCGGAAAGAGTAAAAATAATTTTTATCTCTTGCTCGTAAATCTGCAATACCAATTGAACTAGAAATTGAGTATCTCTTTTAGTTTTTTAAACCCCGATTTGCTGACTTTTAATTTAGCATGATCGTTTTTAAGAATTACGATATGCGATTCTTTTTCGTAGTTTTGAATCTCGGCAATTTCATCAACCCGAACTATATATGAACGATGTATTCGGACAAACTCTTTTTCGTTTAAATTTTTTTCGAAAAATTTCATTGTTTTCTGTTTAACAAAACGTTTGTCGGCCGTAAAAATCATCACATAATCGTCGAGCGATTCAAAGTAGCGAATTTTATTTACCGGAATTATATGAATTTTACTTTTATCTTTAACAACTACCCGCTCAATATATTCCGAATCGGGTTCTTCGGTTAATTTATCAAAATCAGTTTTTTCAACAGTGTTTCCCTGAATTTTTTCTTTAGCGCGCTCAACAGCTTCGAAAAATCGCTCTTTCGAAAATGGTTTTAACAAATAATCAACTGCATGCAACTCAAATGCCTTAATAGCAAATTGATTGTACGCTGTAGTGAAAATAATTTCGGGTTTGTAATCAAGCAGTTCAAGCATTTCGAAACCGGTTAATTTGGGCATTTGCACATCAAGAAAAACCAGGTCGGGTTTCAATTCGTTAATTTGCTTTAAGCCATCAAATCCGTTATCGCATTCGGCAATAATCTCAACATCATCATTATCGGCCAAATATGTTTTTAACAGATTTCTGGCCATTGTTTCGTCTTCGATAATTATTGCTTTAATTGTAGTTTCCATAGCTATTGCTTTTTTTGAGGTATTACTAATTTTGCTGTAAATATCTGGTTATTATCACTTATTTGCAACAATGTAGTGTCGCCATATACAAGCCCCAACCGCTGTTTTATATTAAATAAACCAATCCCTTCGCCTTTGCTTACAACAGCATCGGCATCGTAATTATTGCTTACAGTAAACACAAGATTGTTATTGCTTTTAGCAGCATGGGTATTAATTGTTACTGAACTTGTTGTTTCGTATACACCGTATTTTATAGCATTTTCGTACAATGGTTGCAAAATCATGTTCGGAATAAGACAATCCTTACATTGCTCAATGTCGAACTGTACATGCAATTTATCTCCAAAACGCACTTTCTCAATTTCGAGGTATAATTTAATATGAGCAATCTCTTTTTCGAGGGTAACCAGTTGATCTTGTTTATGCTTTAACGAATAACGTAAAAACGATGAAAGTTTTATCACCATATCCTGAGCTTTTTGGGGCTCAGTAACCGCTAAATACGAAACCGAATTCAGGCTGTTAAATAAAAAATGCGGATTGATTTGTGATTTTAATTCGTTAAGCTGTGTTTGTGTAACCAATTCTTTTAAACGTGTTTCTTCTTTCGATTTTTCTTTTAGCTTGTTGTAAAAATAAAAGGTATAATAAAACACTGCAATCAAAA
>CAZARW010000079.1:0-12073 GCA_964487645.1 uncultured Prolixibacteraceae bacterium | reverse complement strand
ATTGCCACAAATGAGCGTGAAATACAACCGTGCTAAAATTGCCTATTACGGGCTCAACATCGAAGAGCTGAACCGCTACGTATCGATGGCATTTGGGGGCGAATCGGCAGGGAATGTGTTTGAGGGCGAGCGCCGTTTCGACCTTGTGGCGCGCCTGCAACCCAACTTTCGCGACGATATTGAGCACATCCGCAACCTGTATGTGGCCATCCCCAACGGCAATCAGGTTCCGCTCAGCGAACTGGCCGAAATTAAATACACTACCGGACCGGCAAAAATTTCGCGCGACGATACCCGCCGCCGTGTTGTGGTGAGCGTAAACGTTCGCAACAGCGACCTTCAAACGGTGGTAGATGCCATTCGTCCAATACTCGATCAAAAACTCGATTTGCCGCCGGGTTATTCCATCGAGTACGGCGGGCAATTCGAAAACCTCAACAACGCAACCCAACGTTTAAAACTGGCTGTGCCCATTGCCTTGCTACTCATATTTATTTTCCTGCATTTCGCTTTTAATTCCATTCGCGAAGCCGCACTGGTTTTCTCGGCTGTTCCGCTTTCGGTAGTTGGTGGGGTTATGTTGTTGTGGATACGGGGAATGCCTTTCAGCATTTCGGCAGGCGTAGGTTTTATTGCCCTGTTTGGTATTGCCGTGCTTAACGGAATTGTGTTGATTGAACATTTAAAAGAATTAAAAACCGAAGGAGTTACCGACATGAAAGAACGTATAATACGCGGAACAAAAGAACGCTTGCGCCCCGTTTTGTTAACCGCTTCGTCAACTATGATGGGCTTTTTGCCCATGGCGCTTTCGACCTCGGCCGGTGCCGAAGTGCAAAAACCACTGGCAACAGTTGTTATTGGCGGACTGATTACCTCAACCATGCTTACCATGATTGCCCTGCCTTTGCTGTATGCCATTTTCGACGATGCAAAAGGTATTCGTTTCAAGCCTTTCGGTATTGTACGAAAAAGCGCTTTGCCGCTGCTGCTTTTGCTTTTGTTGCCGGTTTTATCGGTACAGGCACAACAAAAGCCCATCAGTTTAGATGAAGCCATTAATCTGGCACATGAAAACAATTCGGCATTAAAATCGGTTGAAAGTTATCTCAACGAACAAAAAGCACTGGTAAAAACAGCGTACAACATCGACAAAACAGCTGTATATTACGAGTACGACCAAAACAATGTTGCCGATAACGGCTATCCTCTTGGTATATTGGGCATTGAGCAATCGTTCGAGTTCCCGACAGTTTATGCGGCACAACGCAAAACAGCCAACAAACAAGTCGAAATGGCAATAAATGAATACGAACGCGCCAAAAATCAACTCAAAAAAAATGTAAGCAGCGCCTATTTCGATATTGTTTGCCTTCAATGCAAACTAAAAAAATTGAGCATTATCGATTCAACGTACATGGGATATACAATAGCTGCAAAAGAAAAATTCGACGCCGGAGAGATGAATAAACTCGATTTTTTGAACGCTCAATCGAAGCATAGTTCGATAAAAATGAGGTATCAACAAATGCTGCGCGACAAAGAAATGGCCATTGAAGCCTTCAATGCGATACTTCAGGAAGAGAACAGCTATACCGTTATTTTTGAGCCATTGAGCAAAATAGAACCCAATTTGCCACAAATTGAAAACGAAGCAGGATATCAAATAACTGCCTCACAAATTAACGTGAACGATGCCATGCTTAAAGTGGAACAAAACAAGCTTTTGCCCGATATTACCCTGGGCTATTTTAACGGAACAAATGCCTACGATAATGCGCAAAATTATCATGGTGTTCACGTTGGACTGGCACTTCCCTTGTTCTTTGGAAGTCAGAAAGCAAAAATCGATGCTGCCCGGCAAAGCCAACAAGCAGCCATGTACCGGCAAAACGACTATAAGATCCGTTTCGAATACACATTAAAATCATTGCTTGCCGAGTTGAAAAAATACAGCGAAACCCTTCAATATTACGAAGAAACAGGCATTTCGCTCTCGGAACAAATTATTGAAGCCGCCACCAAAAGTTACGAGGCCGGCGAGATCGATTTTTTTCGCTTTGTACACTCCATTGAAAATGCCATCGAAATAGAAATTGATTACCTCGACAACATACTCAATTACAACAAAGCAGTGCTCGAAATTAATTACTTAACACTTTAGAATGATTATTATGAAACGAATATACCTACATTACGCATTCATTATATTGGCTTTGATGATGGCCTCGTGCAGCAACAAAACCGAAACAGCTACAGAAACCGAAAGCGAAGCCTTTGCTTTCACCCGGCAACAATTCGAAACCGTGGGCATGAAAATTGGCAATCCGGTTACCGACACCATTTACGACGAAATACGCACCAACGGGTTCATTCAGCCTGCTCCCGATGGAGTAGCACAAATAACAGCCCTGGTTGAAGGACAGGTTTCGGGCGTTAAACATGCAGCCGGCAATTATGTCGAAAAAGGAGCGGTACTGTTTAAAGTGGGTGGCAGCAAGGTTATCAGCCTTCAAAACGACTATGTTAAAGCCTGTGTCCAATACGATTTGGCCAAGCAAGAACAGGAGCGGATCAGTTCGCTGGTTGAAGATAAAATTATTGCCCGCAAAGATTTGCTTACGGCTCAAAACACCTATAAAATTGCCATGGCCGAAAAGCAATCGCTGCATGCTTTGCTGAAAGCCATCAACCTCGATCCGGCAAAAGTCGAAGCCGGCACAATCCAAGGCAGTTACAACGTACACGCCCCCATTGCCGGGCACCTCACCAATTTTGATGTTAGCAACGGCCAATTTATTGAACAGCAAACAACAGCAGCCCGCATTGTAGATACAAAAAAACTCAGACTGGTGCTCAATGTTTTCGAAAAAGACGTTCAGCAAATAAGCCTTGGTCATACAGTTACCTTTTACGACCCCGACCGCAAAACGCACACCCACAGTGCAATTATACGTTCGATAGGCCGCTCCATCGATAACGAGACGAAAACCGTAAGCTGCATAGCAGAAATAAAAAATGCAGATCAATTGCATTTAATGGAAGGAATGTATGCCGAAAGCAGGGTTATAATCAACCAACGCGAAGTGCAAGTGCTTCCCGACGAAGCCATTGTATCGGAAAACGGCGAAACGTTTGTGCTGGTAAAAACCGTCGAAAACGATCAAACCATCGAATTTAAAAAAGTAGTTGTTGAAACAGGGCAAAGCCACGAGGGAATGACCGAGATCGAAACCGCAGGGCTGAGCAATGTGCTTACAAGAGGAGCTTATTATTATCAAACAACCGAGTAAGCATGAATACACTCCAAAATTATGGCACAACAAATCGACATTGTTATAACAATTCGATTGCATACATTTGTATCGACAAAAAAATGCAATAGATAACAGAACAAAACAAGCCAGGTATGCAGAATTGCCCTTTATGTACAAATTCAGAAAAAAACAAAACCATTGAATTGTCGAACAAAAAAAGGTATTATTGCTGCAACACATGCAAGCTTATTTATATTGACAAAAAGCACTTACCCAATTTTGATGACGAAAGAGCCCGCTATACAAAGCACAAAAACAGCATAAACGACCGAGGGTATGTGAATTTTTTAAAGCAAAGTATTACTCCGGCTTTGCACTATTTAGAACCTGTACACAAAGGGCTTGACTATGGATGCGGCCCATCACCAACAATTTATTTATTATTAAAAAAACACAATATCCAATGCGATAACTACGATCCATTTTTTTATCCCGAAATACCAAAAAAGAGCTATGATTTTATTTTTGCTACCGAATGTTTTGAACATTTTTTTATCCCCGACAAGGATATTAAAAAAATTACAAACCTTTTAAAACCCGATGCTTATTTAATTGTAATGACAGAACAATGGGAGGATATTGAAAAATTTGAGAAATGGTATTACACAAACGATTTTACTCATGTAACATTTTATCATAAACAAACAATGCAATACATTGCCCAAACATATGGTTACAGATTAATCGAGAATATCAATAACCGAGTTTCGATATTTAAAAAATGTACGAACCGGTTTGATAAATAAGAAAACCATTTACAACAAAACGCACAATACGAGTTAATGCCAAAAGAGTGTATTTTCGATATTTATAATTAATAACTCCCATTATAAGCGATATAGTAGCCCACGGGAGAGGCGTAAGTGCAGAAATTACAATAATAATTCCACCAAATTTTTTAATAACCGGCAGGTATTTCTCAATAAACTTTTTGCGTTTAAGCCTTTTGCCCAATACTTTATATAAATATTGCCCACCCCAATATGCCAGATGCCCTGCACCTACCGATACTGCTGCAAAAAAAACAATATTCAATATATACGAACCAACATCGCCAACATGTACTGCCCAAAACATAAATATTTCGGGAGGAAAAAGACCAAACAATATTTCGGAACCGATGTAAATACCGTGTATTACATATCCGTTATCATAAAACTTATCAATCCAATAATCGGTTCATGATCAAAATAAAGAGTTTTAAACAAAAACAATGCTCCTATCAATACAAGCAACGAGAGTATTGCCTGAAACATATATTTTATAACAAATTTTTTCTTTTCGCTCGAAGTTTCGCTCATATCATGCTACAATTAGTAGTCGGTGTTTTTAAAAACAAACACATACAAAAGTACACAGGCTCATTGTTTAAGCACCACATTTTGTATTACTATTACATTATTTATTGAATGTTTAAGTACTCAAACAATAATGCTTAGAAATCAGAATAAAAATACAATGGAAATAAAAGAATAATCCGGAGTTAATCTTCCATAAATCGTAAAAACAAGAGTTTTGCCTCTTCCCAGTTCTTTTTATTAATGCAATATTTAATTTTTGGTGCTTCAATCTCGCCTTGAATAAGCCCTGCATTTTTCAGTTCTTTCAGATGTTGTGATAAAGTAGATTTGGCAATAGGCAGTTCGTCGCTCAAACTTCCACTGTAACAACAGCTTTGTTTTGAGAGCAATTGCATTACATACACACGCACCGGATGCCCAAGTGCTTTAGCATATCGTGCCATTCGTTTTTGATCGTCGCTGATAATTTCTTTGAATTTCATGTTAATCCTTGTAAAATCACAAATAAAGATAAAAAATAAGCAATAAAATATATTTTAATTTTTTAAATATATAACTAAACTACATTAAAAACATATAATAAACACTTCTGATTTATGAATCAAAATGTCAAAAAAATCGATTATTTTTGAAAAAACAGAAAAAAATGAAAATTATAACATTCATAATACTTGCAGGCTGCCTGTTATCATGCAACACAACCAACAAAACTCCACTACAACCAAAATCGATACACACACCTTTAGACACAATATTTTTTACCGATAAAAAGCACGAATTTTCAACAAAAAATCATTCGTCAGTCGCTGATTTATTTTATCCTATTGCCCAATCGTTTATTCAAACACCTTATACACCGCAAACCCTCGAAAAAGGGGAAAGTGAAACATTGGTTATAAACCTTCGCGAATTCGACTGCACCACGTTTATCGAAAGTAGTCTTGCATTGGCTCTTAGTTTAAATGAACAGAACCCTGTTTTTTGTGATTTTGAAAAAAATATCGAGAAAATTCGATACCAAAAAGGATCACTTACCGACTACTCAAGCAGGTTACATTATTTTACTCAGTGGGCTTCCGACAACTGTAAAAAAGGCATAATTACTGATGTTACAAGAAATTACGGCGGAACTTTATACTCAAAAAACATTCACTTCATGAGCCAAAACACGTATGCATATGCGGCACTAAAAAACGACTCAATCCTTGTAGAGAAAATCAAAAAAATTGAAGAAGAAATATCAAAAATTGAAAGATATTATATCCCCAAACAACATATTGCATCAATCGAAAACGAGTTAAAAGAAGGTTTAATTGTAGCTTTTACTACCAATATTGAAGGACTCGATATTATACATACCGGAATTATTACCCGCCAAAACGATTCAACAAAATTGCTTCATGCCTCATCGGACTTTGGTAAAGTAGTTATTAGCAATGAAACACTAAGCAAGTATATTGCAAGCAACCAATTGCAAACAGGCATTATGCTTTTCGAAGTGCAACATTGATTAATCTTTTAAATACAAGTTGCTGTCGCCATAACTTAAAAACCGATAATTGTTATCGAGAGCATGTTGATATACGTTTTTCCATTGCTCGCCTAAAAAAGCAGCAATAAGCAGCAACAATGTACTTTGTGGTTGATGAAAATTCGTAAGCATCCCATCAGCAATTTTAAATTGGTATCCGGGCACAATCATTATTTGTGTCGAAGCTTCAATATAATCAAGACGGTTTTGCTCCATATACTCAAGCAAAATATTGTATATATCGAAACGGGTTAAGCTCCTTTTATTGTTATATGCACTCCACTGCGAGATATGCAAATTATGGGGTAAAAGGTTTTTGTTTTGATACAACAACATACCCAACTGATACAAACTCTCAAGGGTGCGAATTGAAGTAGTTCCGACAGCAATTATTTTTTGGGTATGATTTATCAACTCATGCACTAAGCTTTTTTGCACATAAAAGTGTTCGGTATGCATGCTGTGATTATCAATTGATTGCTCTTTTACAGGCTGAAACGTTCCGGCTCCAACATGCAAGGTTAGCTCGGCACTTGATATGTGTTGTTTTTTCAATCCCCCAAAAGTATTCTCAGTAAAATGTAATCCTGCAGTAGGAGCTGCAACCGATCCCTTTATTTTTGAAAAAACAGTTTGATAACGCGTATGGTCAATTTCTTCGGTATTGCGATGCAAATATGGAGGTATTGGAATGTTGCCTGCAGCTTCAATAAGTTCCGAAAAGCTATAATTCTGATTATCCCAGGTAAATTCAATAAGCCGGGCATTACCTGCTGCATCAACATTTTGTGCTTTAAGATTTACTACACATTCGTCTATATACACAGGCAAATTGAGCAATCCTTCTTTCCATTTCTTTAAATTACCAACAATACATTTCCAGCGACATTGCTCTGTTTGCATAAAATTGAGCGAATAATCGGCGGGAGATACCGGATCAAGTAAAAATATCTCAATTTGCGCCCCTGTTGCTTTAAAAAAATGCAAACGAGCATGTATTACTTTGGTATTATTAAAAATAAGCTTACTCTTTTGTGGCAATAAAAAAGGTAATTCGGAAAAAATATGGTCGGTAATTTTTCCGTTTTGCCACTGCAATAGCTTCGAACTATCGCGATTATTGAGTGGGTATTTTGCAACGCGTTCATCAGGCAATGCATAATGATAATCGTTAATGCTTATTTTACTGATATTATAGTTTGTAGCCATTGTTAAACCAAAATAAATTAATACATATCAATCATATAATCATCGATCCAGAAATTATCCAGCCCTCTGTTCCATATATATACAGCTAATGTATAGTTTGAACTTGTTATTCTTGGTAACTGATACAAAAATTCAAGCTGTTGCCACTCGTTGTTTGGTTCAACATACGTTGCAGGAGTATATGCTTTGTAATACTTTAAAGTATTGTTTTGGTATACAGTAACCACAAATTGGAAATCGGTTTTTTCACAAGTTTTGACAAACGATCGAAGCCGCAAAACACTTATTTTTTTTCGCAAAGTATCAATATCATTTGTTTTAAAACTTATGCCATATTCCATATCGGAAGTCACAAGCCCCGAATACAAACCCGAGTATGCCTGATCGTTACAATAGTTAATATTTTGCCAAAGAGTATCGGCCTGGTTTTCGAACGAAATTTGCGACGAAAAAAATGGCGTATTCGTTTCAAAACCCCAAAATTCGGCAAGCGACTGTTCACAAAGGCTGTCGCGTAATACACATAACGAGATTTTTCCGTTATCGGCTATTTTAACAATGCGGTTAAGTATTTCGGGATAGGGTTTATACACATCGTTAAAAAAATAGTCGTTTTGAAAAACCATATAATCGAAATCCCATTCCAGAGCGCGCTCAATATTTTCGGCATTGGGACGCATAATTGCATAGCCTTTTCGCTCCATCTGAATAAATGGAATATTAGGCGCTTTAGCTCCGGGTACTAGTATTTTTGCCCCTGGCAATACTTCTACCGAATCGAGAAATGCTGCTGCTCCTTCGAAATTTTTCATCACTGTTGAAGTTTTGTTCCAGTATGAGTATGTATGCCGTTGGATTTGCGACATTAATGCCTTTACAAACAATGGACTTACCAGCATAATAAAAAGTATTGTATAGGCAAATGGATATTTTGAGAAATTATTAACCGGAATATAAGCCAAAAGCACAATTAACAAAAGCATCACAGGTAAATAAAATGTATCGATAAAATAGTAATCGTGCGACATAAACTGCGCAATCATCAATACCGAAAAAAGAATACTCCCCAAAAACACCACAGAGGTATAAAAAAGTATAGTTAACAACACATTATTTCGCTGCAGTTGTTTTTTCAATGCATAAAATAATATCAGAAAAATAGCAATTGCTAAAAACACATAATGAAACATCGAAAAATATTGCGTAAGCCACTTTTGTGCAACATGATTTAACACATCTACAAAATGTTGCCAGCTTTGCGCAGGCATAGGTTCGCTTAAAAAAATTGATCCATATTTTGATCGTAAAAAAGCATTATACAAATAATAAAACCCAATAATTGATATTGACACCAACACAGGAACAACTTTGTGTTTTAGTGCGGTTTTTTTTTGTAAAATGCGTAAAAACTCAACCCCCATCATAGCAATTAATGGAATGGCAAATGTTGTACGGCTCAATGCTGCAAGTGTGAAAAAACAAACACTCAAATTGAATTGTTTTTTTTGCTCACCCAACAAATATTTTAAATAGAAGTAAGTACCAATTATTGCATTTGTCAACGATGGAATTGTTGGCAAAAAACCACTTTGATAATAAACAAATACCGGCGAAGTTGCAGCAAATATCAATACAAAAAGAGATTTTGTACGACTACCCGATAATAACATCGAAATTTTGAAAAGGAAAAAGAGTCCTAAAAAACTGTACAATAAAATGTAAAACCTGAATATCAGAAACGAATTATTCCCGGTTATTTTCATAATTACTGCAGGCACAAAATCGTGCAACGGAAACTCAACAGCTGTAATGCTTTGATTGTGTGGAGCTTCCCAATTATCGGGAAACTGTTTGTTTAAAACAAAAGTTTGCGGTTTGAAAAAATTCAGATTATTATCAACAAACCCCAATGCAAGGGCATATCTGTCGCTTTGAGCCCAGCCATGAGTATGTGTAGGAAAATCATCAATATACTTCACCTGAAACAAAAGCCCCAAAACAAAAATTATCAGAATAGCTGCAGCTGCACTTCCCCTTTTCATCAAACTCAATTTTATATTAGCCTGCAAAGTTACAAAAATGGGTTAACTTTGAGCCCTTAATAAAATGCAAAATACAATGTTAAAAACAGGCGATAAAGTAAAATTTTTAAACGACACAGGCGGTGGTGTAATTACAGGATTTCAGAGTAAAAACATTGCTCTGGTTGAACGCGAAGACGGATTCGAAATTCCGGTAATGATTAACGAGCTAATCCTATCGGACGAACCCGACAATTACAACAAAGCACACACAAACAATTCTGAAAATATAAAACAAACTCCGCCTCAAGCCGAGCCCGAGCCCGAACATGTTCCCGAAATTATTGAAGGCAACGATAAACCCAATTTTTATATGGCTTTTTTCCCTGCCGATCAGCACAACCCGGTTGATGGCGAAATTGAAGTATATTTAATAAACGACAGCAATTTTACACTTCTATATCAATACATTCATTTCGACGAACAAAAATACACAACAGTTGATGCCGGAGAACTTGAGCCAAATACTAAGCAAATACTCGAAAGTTTATCAATGACCGATTTAAGCAATTTGCCTAAGTTTATGTTTAGACTATTACCACACACAAAAGAAAGCAAAACACTCGAAGGACCATTCATTAAAGAAATAACAGTGAGTGGCGTGAAATTTTTTAAGGAAAAAAGTTTTATCGAGAATGATTATTTCGATGGAAATGCAATGGTTTTTGATTTAATTGAGAAACCATTAAGCGACGAAATTGATAAGCTTACCGACCGTGATTTTGAAAAAATAATTAATCAAAAAGACAAAATAAACCGCCCTGCAACCGAACAAAACAAAGCAAAAACAACTCCCGAAATTGTTGAGGTTGACTTACACATCGACGAGTTAATTGACAGCACAAATGGGCTTTCGAACCGTGAGATTCTCGACATTCAGATGGACAAATTTCAGAGTGAAATGGAACATGCCATAAAAAACCGGGTAAAACGCATAATATTTATACATGGCGTTGGCAACGGTGTTCTTAAACAAGAAATTTCACGCAAGTTAAAATCAAAATATGCACGCTACAATCACCAGGATGCATCGTTTAAAGAATACGGATATGGAGCTACCATGGTGATACTTCGCCGAAAATAAGTACTTTTGCATCAAAGCAGGCCGTTCTGTCGCTGCACCGTTGGTGTAGAGGAAAGTCCGGGCAACACAGGGCATCCTGCTCCCGAAATGGGAGATGTTTGTGAAAGCATGTACGCGAAGAAGAAAATAACAGCCGGTATGGCATTGCCTTGCCGGTAATGGTGAGAAGGTGGAGTAAGAGCCCACCAGATTTAATGGCAACATTAAATGCTGTTCGCCCCTGGAGTTGCAAAACCAAATATATTCTGAATGCTTCGGCTCATGGCTGCCCGCCATGTTTTGTAACGTGTTTGCAAAGTTCAGAAGGGGTAGGTTGCTAAGATAAATGACAGAAACCATGCCTCGGCATGATACAGAACCCGGCTTACAGGCCTGCTTTTTTTTTAATAAATAATTCCCTTATTTTTTTGATGAGTAAAACCAAAACGCTTGCTTATGATTGATGTTATTTCGTTAGCACTCGATTCAATGGGTTTATTGGTTATTGAGATCATCGTAAATTCACCCCGCTCAAATATCGATTGAGCATAAGCCAACTCACGGTTTACAGTTGCCCTATCGGTATAATTTGTATCGGCAGCCTGGTTCATTGCATGCAAACGTTTAGCTCGTTGGGGTATTAAATATGCTGCCGATATTTTTAGCCCAAACACACGGTTTTTATCCACTTCGAAAAGTTCTTTTGGCGGATCAATACCCAACACCAAAGGCACATTAGCCACTTTCCATCCAAACATTGCCATATACACACTCAATGGGGTTTTGCCTACACGCGATACACCGGTTAAAATAATATCAGCTTCTTTTAAACGCTCAGGACTCATCCCATCATCGTGGTTAAGAGTATATTCCATAGCATCAATTCGCTCGTAATATGGAGCATTGGTTTTTCTGAAAAGACCGGGTTTATTTATTGATTCAAGCCCCAGCTTTTGCTCAATAAAATCGCTTAAAGGCCCCATATAATCAACATGTTCAATTTTTTCAGACTCGCAACGGGCAATAAGCTTTTCGCGCAAATTGCGGGTTACAAGCGTATGTGCAATAATTACCGTTTTATATTTTCGAACTTTTTCAAATAAAGAATCGATATCAGCTTCTTTCGAAAAATTTGGGAAATTCTCAATATGTATCTGGTTTTCGGGATACTGAACCAACAACGACTGAACCATGGTATTGGCCGCTAAACACTTACCACCCGACACAATAAATATATACGGAAAATCATCAATTAAATCTTTAGTCATCTCAAGTTTTTTTTGTTTACACACCAATATATACATCATTAAACCCAACACACAATGCAATGTCGATGATGCAATAATTCAATACAATATAGCATCATTTTTTAGTGAGAAATAATTATTTAAAAAGAAAATCGTACCGAAAGCGCTTTTTTTGAATATTTGTATTTGCAGAAATGAAAAGAACATCTATATTTGCAACGCCTAAGAAAAAAGGCACGTTCTTACAAAATTTGGTAAGCACAATAAAAAATGGTGCGGTAGTTCAGTTGGTTAGAATATCGGCCTGTCACGCCGAGGGTCGCG
>CAZARW010000078.1:0-12327 GCA_964487645.1 uncultured Prolixibacteraceae bacterium | reverse complement strand
AAATCCGGAAGTGAGGCCTTTAGCCAAAACTTTTCGGGTTTTTTTGTTTTTTTGGCACTGTCATTATGCCACATACATTGTGCCTTTAGTTTCTGAATTATATTTATTTATAACGAAATAAAATGCTAGCAAACAAATTGTTAAGTATCTCATGCAAACTTTTCATACCTTTGACAGATGAAATGGCTTTTGTATATTGTTCTTCTGATATTGCTTGCTTTTTCGATAAATTCCAGGGCAAGTGTAAATCCACATTCGCTACATTTAGAGCTGTTTGGGAAATCGGTGTTTGTGGCATCGCTTAGTTACGAATACGATATAAAGCCCAATTTTACCGTGGGTACGGGGTGGGGGTTTATGCAAATATCCTCGGGAAAATACTATACACATAACGAAACACGCCAGGGACGTTATTTCGATTTAGTGTTAAGCAATCAAAACTATGCAATGCATCGTTTTTTTTATCAAAATAAGCACAGGCTAATAACGCAATACGGGATTACTATTCAACGTCGATTGGAGTTTGTGCATTTTAGCGACGGGGGTATCCAGTATGCCGACAGGCCGTATTTGGTGCCATTTTTATCGGCAGGATATGAGTTTAAAGGCGATAATATTATTTTTCGTATTCCTGTTTACATAGCATGGATTGGAATTTCGGACTGGCTTTTCCCGGTAATGCCCTGGCTGGGACTTTCGATAGGTATTCCGTTAAAAAAATTTAACGAATAAGCACAAAAAAAAGGCAACTACATGGTAGTGCCTTTGTATATCAATAAAATAAATTACACAAGCAATGAATTATTAAATAATTGCTTTGTAGCCATCGGCATCAAGTAAATCGTTAATTTCGTCAGTGTTGCTCATTTTTATTTTTATCATCCAACCTTTTCCGTATGGATCTTTGTTGATGAGTTCGGGTTCATCGTCGAGATCCATATTTTTCTCAATAATTTGCCCCGAAACAGGCATAAATAAATCCGAAACAGTTTTTACTGCTTCAACTGTGCCAAATGTTGCGTCTTTATCGATAGTTTCGTCAACTGTATCAATTTCAACAAAAACGATGTCGCCCAATTCGTTTTGAGCATGATCGGTAATTCCAACAGTTACAATGTCGCCATCAATTTTTGCCCATTCGTGTTCCTTTGTGTACTTTAGATCAACCGGTATATTCATAATTCAGTATTTTTAGTTTACTTGCATTGTTTTATGCAGTTTTGTGTTTCGTTTGTAGATTTCAAAAATAGAAATAAATTTTATATCTGAGCATTAAAAATATCAGTTTATCAAATTGATAGTCCATATATTTAGTTCCAAATACTTTAATCAGGGTTTTGATATTCTGAAATCGAAACACTTGGTTTGGAATCAGTTTAAAACATTTATTTTTGTAAAAATTGTTTGGCATAGTGCCTCTGATTTTTTTCGGGCAGTGTGTAAATTTCAACCAATTAAATAAAAATATGATAATAACCATTCATTCGCTTGCCGAAGTTGGAAAGGCTGCAAAAGAATTTATCAGGAACATGGGGAACAACAAAGTTTTTGCTTTTTATGGTGAGATGGGAACTGGTAAAACAACGTTTATAAAAGCGATTTGTCGTGAATTGGGAGTTGACGATAATATAACAAGCCCCACGTTTGCACTTGTAAACGAGTATTTGACAAATGCCGGAGAATCGGTGTATCATTTTGACTGTTACCGACTTAAAAGCATTGAAGAGGCATACGATATTGGAGCCGAGGAATATTTTTATTCGGGCAATATTTGTTTTATTGAATGGCCTAACCGTATTGAACCCTTACTTCCCGATCATTATGTTGAAGTAAAAATAAACTTGGTCTCAGACACAAAGCGTGAGGTGCAAATCAATACTATTTAATTGCTTATTTCAAACAAATAGAGTAAATTCAACAGCGAAAAAAGCAAACAAAATGTCCGGTAAATCACAATCAAAAGCATACCATTTCGACGAGAATCAGCTAATGCCTTCCGAAGAAATGCTTGAAGTACAAACCCGAAGCCAGTCGATTAAAATTGGGATCCCTGCAAATATGAGTAAAGACGAAAGTTGCCTGCCGCTTACGCCACAGGCTGTAGAGATTCTTGTTGCAGAAGGACATCAAATTGTCATTGAGTCGAATGCTGGCGAAAAGGTTCGTTATTCAGATCTCGAATATTCCGAAGCAGGAGCTGTTGTTACTAAAAACAAGGCCGAGGTTTTGCAGTGCGATTATGTGTTTAAAGTGTCGCCGTTTACAAAAGATGAAATCGATCTTTTGCGCGGGCATCAGGTGCTTTTTTCGATGCTTCAGCTTGATTCGCTTTCACGTGAGTGTATACAAAAACTGATGCAAAAAAAAGTAACTACTATTGCTTTTGAATATTTGAAAGACGAGAGTGGGAATTTGCCTGTAATGCAGTCGTTAAGCGAAATATCTGGAATTGTGGCAATGAATGTTGCAGGCGAGTTGTTGAGCAATACATCAAACGGGAAAGGAGTCCTTTTTGGCGGAGTTACCGGAATTTCGCCTGCTGCTGTAATGATTTTGGGTGCCGAAACTGCTGCCGAATCGGCTGCTCGTACTGCTTTGGGGCTTGGCGCCGAAGTAAAAGTATTCGATAATTCAATTAGTAAACTCAGGGCTTTTGAACGAAAATTTAATCAAAAAATCTTTACATCGCTTTATTATCCCCGTGTAATCGAAAAAGCGATATCGTCGGCCGATGTGGTTATTGGCGCACAACCATTTAATGCAATTCCGCAGTATAAAGTTTCGCGCGAGTTGGTACAAAGCATGAAACCCGGTTCGGTCATTATCGATTTGAATGCATCGCAAGGTGGATGTTTCGAAACTACACGCTGTGTGAGCATGTCAAAACCTACCTATACCGACGAAGGGGTAATTCATTATTGTGTGTCGAATATAACAACGCGGGTAGCGCGTACTACAACAATTGCATTGAGCAATATTTTAGCATCAGCTCTTATCGAAATTTTACAAATGGGAGGAATGCTGAATTATATCAGAAGCATGAAAGGCTTCAGAGAAGGAGTATACATATACAGTGGTCTGCTTACAAACCGCGATGTTGCCAACAAGTTTGGACTTTCGATTAAAGACCTCGACCTGCTTCTTTCGGCTTTTTAAGCGCTAACAAAAACAAGATTACAGCGAGTAAAACCATTTCTGAAAATATTCTCCAAGAGGAATAACTCTGGTTTGCCCCTGAATGGCATAAATAAGGCTTAGCAGCCAAAAAGCAAAAAGGGCAATCGATAATATCCATCCCAATATTGGAATCAAGTTTACCACCATTCCCGCAACAATAAGTCCCAACATTTGGCGTATATAAAACGCAGTAAATTCATCTCTTTGATTCGAGTTTAATACCAGAGCAACAATCCACCCTATGGGAGTAATATGTGCTATAATAGCTTTTGCGCGTGCATCCATAATCTGATTTATTTTATGATTACAAAAATACAAAATCTCGTTATGCGGTATGCATCAAAACAGGCAGATAACCCAAAAAGTCGGTAAGAAACCCAGAAATGGGGATAAATAAACTCAGATTATACTTGCAATAAAATGTGTACAATACTTAATATGCCTACATTTCTATTAATTCAACTATTCTTTCATTTTGTTTTATTTTTTTATTGAAGCTATTGTTTTGATTAATAACTCTTTGTAAGAGACAAAAAAATATTTTATTAAAATATTTATATTATAATTTTTTAATATTCTTTTTTTTTTTTCTTTTGTCAAGAATATTAACCACTTAAACAAAACTTTACCATGTTCCGATTAACTTTTAATCCAAATTTTCCAAAAGGAAAATCAATTGTACTTATCAATAGATTTCTATCAGTAAACAAAATTTCAGCGCAGCCTATGTAAAGCTATTCAATCGAGGAGGTTAAACTTTAGCCTTCGGGTTGTCGTGAATATTGCCAACTGGCCAAATGTGCAGGGGTCTTAAAATATCATATGTAAGCATTTTATTTAAGCGTATTGATATTTTGTAAAAAGGCAACACAATCCGAAAATCATGCTGCCTTAATAATACTCAATTAATAATAATTATTAATCGGTAAGGGAGGCTCATCTCCCAAGCCACAAAAATAATCAAAAATGAGAAAGTATTGTATTTTATTTATTGTTGCAATTTCAATTGCATTAAGTTAGTGTAATGAGAGTGAAGTGGTTTGTCCATCAGACGATACTATTATGATTTTTCTTCGGAAGAAGAATTCAATTCTGAACTTGAAAAGGTTACGAGTATGTCGGTAAATGAACAAATAGCTTATGCTAAGAATAAAGGTTTTACTTCGTTTGGTGCTGAATGTCGCAAATTTTATAAGAGTATTGACTTTGAGGGTTTTAAGTCAAAAAACGAACTCGAAAAATTTGTTATAATGAATAGTGATTATATTGAAATCATTGAAGATGAGCAGGGCGAATTTAGTATTGAACAAAAACTATCAGATAGGAATGACAGGTTCTTTTTAAACAAAAACCATGTTTATCAAATTGGAAATGTAATTTATAAAGCTTTAGATGAAGGTACAGCTGTTACCAGTGAAGATAATATTGAAATTATATATGAAATGGGTAATAATGTTGACTTTTTTAAGCATGATGAAAGGTTTGTTTTTGAATCAAATTTTAAAAAAAGTTCAGGCCCGATTTTGAAAAGCATGCAGGGCTGTGGTACATATAAAAGTGGTAACGATACAAATGGAAGAGAAAGGCTTCTGGCTGAAATTGGAGTTGACAATAAATTTAGAACTAAAGTTATTTGCTATTTCAAAGCTAAAGCTCAAAAAAAAAGTTGGTTGGGATATTGGTACAATATTGACAGGCATTTTAGTTGTAGAGTTAATATTAATTACAAATATTATGATGATCACTATGGCAATGGTTGGCAAACAGGACGATTAGTTTGCAATATAAATAATAATATACAAGAAACTATAGATAAGACTGTAGAGGTTTCTGGAGAAAATATTGTTGGTTCTGGTGCCTATGAACCTGGTTTTACAAGCTATAGTGTATGGGTAGATACAGATGCTGTTAATGGAATAAATTTATCGTGCTATTAAATTAAATAATGGGAGCTGATTTTAATCTTCAGCTTCCATTGTTATAAAAATATAAAAACAAAAAAATATGAAAAAGTATGTAATATCAATTTTTTTATTGCTTGAATTTGTCATTGGGGCAAATGCAACCCCCAATCAGTTAATCGACAAAAATGAAATTAGCTTTTCGTTTACTAACTGTCCGGTTTTGTATGGCTGGTCTTTTGAGAGGAATATCCTACTTATGAATTTGAACTACGATAGGAGGGTTTCAGATTATTTAAGCATAGGTGCTTATATTGGAATGGGTGAATATAATGAGTTTTTATACAGTGAAAGAGAAAAAACAGCAACCACTGTTCTTTATAAAGAACATTTGAAATCGTTGAATATAGGATCAAGTATTAAACTGCATGTATTGCCATTGTTTATTGAATCGCCTGTAAAATGGTTTGATGTATTTGTTAAGGCAAGGCTTGGTGCAATATATTTACCTACGAGCGTAGAGTTTAAACCTCTTGAAGATGATGATGAAGAATATATTATTTTACCGGCCAGAGGAATATATTTCGACTCGTCGGTTATGGGAGGTGTAACGCTTTATCCTACCCGAAGAATTGGTCTTTTTGGAGAATATGGCTACCGTTATTTTGAGTATTATAAAGGGTTTCATTCAAGTTTTGGTATTTCGGTAAGGTTTTAATATTTAACACAATGCAACTTATTAGATATTGTAGCATAGGTTTATTGGCCTGTCTGTTGTTTTTTTCGTGCAGGGATCTGGTAACCGACCAATTCCCCGATTTTGATACGAGCCCGGTTGTGAATGCTTTTTTGGTTGAAGGAGAAGTTATTAAGGTGCATGTTTCGTTGGCCGAAAAACTGGATACTAATCGTTTAAGGAATGTTGATAAAGCCGAAGTTGAATTGTTTGTAGAGGGGCAATACACAGGTAAGGCTGAATATTCCGACAGGGGTTGGTATTTGTCGGATATTGTTGTTGAGGCCGCAAAAACTTATAAATGCCGCGTAAGCATATCCGGTTTTGAAACTGTTCAATGCGAACAAACTTTACCAACAAAACCTGCCATTGTTAGTATAAAGCACATTAACATTGCAGGAAAAGACGAGGAAGGTGTCAGTTATCCTGCTATTAGCTTAGCTTTTGATAATTTGCCGGGGCAAAAGTTGTATTTCGAAGTACAACTCCGTTCCATTCAAAATTCTGGCTATATTCGAAACTGTGGGATACAGCCAATTGTTGATCAGGTCATCCTGAACGAAGGCTTGCCCATACCGCTTTTCAGCAACGAATCGATCCTTGATTCGGTTTACAATCTTTATCTTAACTATACTACATTTTATTCATCGTCACAAAACGAAGGGGTTTGGAGGACAGTGCTTTATCCCCTGGTAGTTGAATTACGCAGTGTTTCGTATGATTACTATCGGTATAAAAAACAATTATACTTGTACAATGAGGGCAGGATGGCCGATGGAATCATAAACAGCATGATTAATACCAGTCTTTATTCAAATGTTGATGGCGGCTATGGCGTTTTTGCATCATATTCGTATGTATTGTCCGATACAATAAATCCAAACACTGATGGCTATTATGATTAAAAAATTTGTATTCATTGTACTTTTTGTTTTCCCTTTATCACTAATGGCACAGTATAAGGTGTCGGGTTTTGTGAAAGATGCTCAAACCGGTGAAATGTTGGTTGGAGCAACTGTTGTTGAGCTAAATACTATAAACGGAACAGTATGCAATTCAAACGGGTATTTTTCGCTTATTTCCAAGAGTAAAAAAATACGTATATCGTATGTTGGTTATCAGCAGGCCGAAATTACCTTTCATTCCGATACATTGCTTACAATTTTACTGAACCCCGGTAACGAACTTGAAACGATACTTGTAACCGGACAACGGTTTCAGTCGTTCAATACAGCAAAATTACAGGCCGGCGAAATGCTTGCCATACCATCTATTGGAGGCAAACCCGATGTGATGAAAACCCTTCAGCTTATGCCGGGTGTTCAATCGCAGGCCGAAGGATCGAGTTTATTGAATGTTCGGGGAGGCAACCCGGGCGAAAATCTTTACCTGATTGATGATGTCCCTTTGTTGTATGTAAATCATCTTGGGGGATTGATGTCGGTTTTCAACCCCGATATGATCAATTCAATTGATGTGTATAAAGGAGGTTTTCCGGCTAAGTACGGCGGCAAACTCAGCTCTATAATGGCTATTTCGCAGCGCGAGGGGAATAATAAACAGTGGAAGGGCAATATCGGCCTTGGGCTTACCGACGCTTCGTTTAATGTTGAAGGGCCGATTGTTAAAGACAAGGCAACAATTATTATTAATGGACGAAAAACACTTACCGAGCCCTTGATGTTGTTGGTTGGTGGTTTGGCTTCGCAGAATTTTACAATTGCCTATGGTTTTCACGATATTAACAGCAAAATATCGTACAGGCCTAACAGTACAAACAGCTTTCATCTTAATTTTTATCAAGGCGACGATTATTTGAAATTCAAAAATAAGATTATAGAAAGTAGCAACGAAAAATTTAAATTAAACAATGCCTGGGGAAATTGGCTGTTGTCGGGGAGATGGAGCAGTGTATTAGGCTCTCGCCTTTTTGCTAACCAAATCCTTTCATATACAAGCTATCGGCTAAAAGTATATAACTGGTACGTGGAGAATACCAATGATGATGAAAAGAAATTTGAGTCGGAGCAATTGTTCCGATCAACAGTGAAAAACTTGTCGTTTAGAAGCGACTGGCAGTTTAAGTTATCTCAAAACTATTCGTTAGAATACGGTGGTAAGCTCACGCGCATGAGTCACATGCCGAATTACGTTTATAACTCGGGAAGCGATAATCAGCCCCAAAATGAGATATTTAACAGCTTTGAAAGTTCGGTATATCTGAACAATAAAATTAGCCTCTTCGGTTTTATTGATGCTGACTTAGGCTTGCGAATGGTACATTACAGTTTAAATAACTATACAACAATGGATTTTGAGCCTCGAATTAATATTACAGGGCGCATATCCGAAAACCACTCATTAAATGTTACATATCAAACAGTAAGTCAATATGCTCATTTGTTGTGGACAACAGGGGCTATTATGAATAACGAGGTGTGGATTCCTGCTGATGGTGATTTTGTTCCTTCGCAATCGGAGCAATATACTTTGGCGTGGAAAGGTTTGTTGAATAATGGGATGTACGAAACAGAAATTGTGTTGTATAACAAACAATTAAGCGAATTGGCTGCTTATAACGAGGGATATTCGAATTTAATAGGAGGAGGTGACTGGCATACAAAAATTGCAACCGGCGGAAACGGAAAATCGTCGGGTGTTGAAGTCTTTTTGCGCAAAAAACATGGAAACTATACCGGTTTTGTTGCTTATACTTACTCAAAAACAACCCGCAAATTTAAGCACATTAACCGTGGCGAACCCTTTGTGTTTGATTACGACAGGCCTCATTCGGCTTCGGTGCATGTTCATCGTAAATTTGGAGAAAAATGGTCGGGTGCAGCTACATGGGTTTATCAAACAGGTTTGCCATATACCCCCGTTGTTGGCAGACAGTATATTTTAACCGAAGATGGCCAAACCGTTGAAGGGTTGATTTACGGAGAACGCAACAGCAGTCGTATGAAAGATTATCACCGGCTCGATTTGGGTGCTACATATACTACAGTAAATAAAAAAGGACGTAAGGTTAATTGGAATTTTTCGGTTTACAATGCATATAGCCGTCGTAATCCAAATGCTTATTATTATGGGAGCGATAAACTTTCGATCAGCAACTCTGACAGCAAAGGAAAATATAGGTATACAAAACTGTATCAGGTAAGTTTTTTTCCTATTATTCCAACAGTTTCGTATAAAGTGTTTTTTGAATAAATATCCAATTAGTTATATACATGACTTATATACCCGATTTGCGAATCATCCAAAATGATAAAAATCAATTTGGCAGATACAGGTTTATTTTTTCTGGGTAGAATCCTTGGTCGGGCAGGCTGAGGTTTAAATTCGCAAGCAATGAATAAGCATTGATTTACACGTGAGTTTTTTTCGAGTTTTCAAGCATTTTATGAATCTCACTCAATTCATCAGGGGTAAAATATCGCCATTTGCCTGTGGGTACATCAAGGTTTATGTTCATAATACGTATGCGTTTAAGGCTTATAACTTCGTAGCCTAAATATGCACACATGCGGCGTATCTGTCGGTTGAGTCCTTGTTTTAAAATAATAGAGAACTCATCAGATCCTGTTTTTCTTACCGAACATTTTTTTGTAATTGTGCCTAATATCGGAACACCCCGGCTCATTTTTTCGATAAAATTTTTGGTGACAGATTTGTTTACCCTCACTACATATTCTTTATCGTGATTGTTGCCGGCGCGTAATATTTTGTTTACAATATCGCCATCGCTTGTTAAAAAGATTAGACCTTCGCTGGGTTTGTCGAGCCTGCCTATAGGAAAAATTCTTCGGGGATGATTTATGTAGTCAATAATGTTGTCTTTTTCGGCTTGAGTATCGGTAGTGCACACTATTCCGCATGGTTTGTTAAATGCTATGTATATATGTTCATGGTCTTTCTGGGTGATAATTTCCCCGTCAACGCGTATTTCGTCGTGTTCCGATACTTTTGTGCCTAATTCGGGTATTTTACCATTAACCTTAACGCGGTTTTCGCTAATCAGCTTGTCGGCTGCACGGCGCGAACAATACCCCGTTTCACTCATAAACTTATTTAAACGGATCATAATGTGTACTTTTCAGACAATTCATTCAATATAAAATTATCGCGATTACAAATATCCGTAAAACATTTCGATTAATGTTTATTTATTCGTTCATTATACCCATACAAACCAATGCTGCTCATAAAAATCTGGTATGTTTATGTGTTTTGTACTTGTTCTGTCAATTTCAATTTTTACAATATGTATTTCCTTTATTTCGAAATGATATTTTAAATCTTTTTATGCGTAGCTTTGCCGTGAATTTTATATCAGCTTATGAGTGGTACTTTGCGTAAAAATATTAAACCCGGATTAGAAGTAAACATTGTGTTAAAATCTGATCAGCGTTCAGGAAAATTAACTTCGGGGTTTGTAAAAGATATTCTTACAAAATCGACTATGCATCCACATGGAATTAAAGTCCGTTTAAGTTCAGGACATGTAGGACGTGTGAAAGAAATTATTGGTAACCTGTAGTCTCTTATACTGCAGGCAGGTAACAGCAAAAAATTGTTTGCTGCACGATAAAAATAACAACAATGGAAAAAAGGAATAGGGGTAAAGCTCCCAAAGACATCGTTTTACAAGTAAATACAGGCAGTGAGCTGCTTATATATTTGCTGGCTGAACTTAAGGGGAAAAGCCGTAACAACATAAAAAGTTTGCTTACCAACAAGCAGGTTCTTGTAAACGGAAAAGTGGTAACACGATACAACCATCAATTAAAGCAGGGCGACCAGGTTAAAATTGATAACCGAAGGTCTAATTCTCCGACTATGCTTACTGCCCGTGGTTTTTCTATCATATATGAGGATGAGCATTTGATTGTAATTGATAAGCATGCCGGCATATTGAGTATAGCTACTAATAGCGAGAAAAAATTTAATGCGTATAATTTTCTGAGCAAACATGTGAAATACGATAATCCAGAAAACAAAATATTTGTTGTACATCGTCTCGATCGCGACACATCGGGTTTGATGATGTTTGCTAAAAGCATTGAAGTGCAAAAAAAATTACAGGATAACTGGCACGATATAATTACCGAGCGTACATACATTGCTATTGCCGAAGGTGTAATAAAAGACGACAAAGGAACCATTCAATCGTATTTACACGAGAGCAAAGCACTCAAAGTATATTCGTCCGAAAATCCCGGCGATGGAAAACTTGCAATTACAAATTATAAAGTAGTAAAACGTTCCGATGAATATACTATGCTCGAGGTGCGCCTCGATACAGGTCGAAAAAATCAGATTCGTGTACACATGCAGGATATCGGGCACAGCCTTATTGCCGACAAAAAATACGGGGCTACCACAAATCCTATAGGCCGGCTTGGATTGCACTCGCGTGTACTTGGATTTATTCATCCTGTTACTAACGAAGCTCTCCGATTTCAAACAGCCATACCCCGCAAATTTACGAGGCTGTTTTAAGCAATTGTTTTGTTTGTTTTACTTCTTTGTGCGAAAAAAAACGATGGCTACAACCGAAGTGTTCTTTAAGGATTTAAACAGTTTGCAAAAAGATGTAATACCTGCTGTTTTATCCCAAATTGGATTTTATTCGTTTTGGGACGAAGACAATGGTTTTAGGGCTTATGTTTTATCCGAAAATTTTGATAAAACAAAACTCGATAATGCATTATCTGATTTTTCATTAAACATTCAATACAGTGTTCAGGAAACAAGTCCCGAAATATGGGATCTTGCGCAATCCGATTCGTTTGATCCTGTTCTTATTCAGCAAAAAATATGGCTTGGCTCTTTGTCCGATCAACCTGATAAGCACGTACCCTATATCTTACATATCGATCCCAAAATGGCTTTCGGGTCAGGTTCACATCCTAGTACATTGTTATGTCTTGAGCTAATGCTTGAAATCGATTTTACAGATAAGCATGTTGTTGATGCCGGAACCGGTACTGCAGTGCTTGCAGTTCTTGCCGCAAAAATGGGCGCTCGCCGTATACATGCTTTCGATAACAATCCATGGGCTATTGAGGTTGCAAAAAATACACTTATTCATAATCAGGTTCACAATGTTGATCTTTTACAATGTGGGGTTGATGATGTAAGACAATCGTTTGATATTGTGTTGGCAAATTTGAATTATTCGGTATTCGAACAGTACTTCGATTCAGTGCTTTCACTGGCTCGTAATCACAATGGGATAATGATATTGAGTGGAATAATGTCGAAGAATAAAAACGATATTTTGAACAAGGCTAAAAATGCATCATTAAATATTCAGCGATGCATAGAACGCTATGGTTGGTGTGCTTTTGTTTTTGAGCGAAAAAATTGAATCTTGTGCATTGTAAATGTGTAACTATGACAAATCTCATCTTTTTGTGAGGAATCGTTTTTTTTGACTGCTTTTATCCCATTTTTTTCTCCCTTAACTGATTTAAAACAACTACCTTTGCCCCCGTTTTAATTTTT
>CAZARW010000077.1:0-12365 GCA_964487645.1 uncultured Prolixibacteraceae bacterium | reverse complement strand
TACGGAATGACCGGTGGACAAATGGCTCCTACTACTATGATAGGACAAACTACAGCAACAAGCCCCTACGGTAGAGATGTTGACAGAAACGGTTATCCGCTTAAAATTACCGAACTGCTCGCTCAACTGCCAGGTGCAGCTTATGTCACTCGTCAAAGTGTACATACTCCCGGAAATGTTCGTAAATGCAAAAAAGCAATCCGTAAAGCTTTCGAAAATTCAGCAAAAAACATTGGTACTTCCTTTATCGAAGTTGTATCAACCTGCAACTCGGGGTGGAAAGTAACCCCTATTGAAGCAAACAACTGGATGGAAGAAAACATGTTTCCGTTTTATCCGCTTGGCGACATTAAAGACGGACAACGTGAAGAGGCAGAGAATTATTCGGTTCAAAAATTAAAAAAACAATAAGTCATGACAGAAGAAATCATTATAGCAGGTTTTGGAGGACAAGGTGTTTTATCAATGGGAAAAATACTGGCGTACTCAGGAATCATGCAAGATCAGGAAGTATCGTGGTTCCCGTCGTACGGCCCCGAAATGAGAGGCGGTACTGCCAACGTTACTGTAATCCTTAGCGATACTCGTATTTCATCGCCTGTACTCAACGAGTTTGATACTGCCATTATACTTAATCAGCAATCGCTCGATAAGTTTGAAAGCAAAGTAAAACCCGGAGGTACTCTACTGTTCGATCCTAACGGAATTATTAATCCGCCTACACGAACCGATATCAACATTTTTAAAATTGATGCTACACAAATTGCTGCCGAAAAAGGGCAACCCAAAATTTTTAATATGATTGTATTGGGAGCATTCCTTAAGGCAAAACCAATTGTGCAAATCGAAAATGTTAAAAAAGGTCTCGAAAAATCATTGCCCGAAAGACATCACAAATTGATTCCTATGAATATTGATGCGCTTAAAATGGGCGAAAACAATCTGATTACTTTATAAGTATAAAATAAACTACACAAAACTACAGGGTACTTGCTACATGCTTGTACCCTGTGTTTATATCATAAAACATACAAAAACCACATCCCTTAAAACACTCAAAGAATATAATAATCGAGCAAAATGAAAAACAAACTATCGATATCACGTTCAAATTTGTTATTTTCACATTTTATTTATCAACATGGACTACAAAGTTTTAATAATTGTACCGGCATATAACGAGCAAGAAACCATTACCGATGTTCTTGAAGAACTTACGCACGAATGCCCCGATTTTGATATTGTGGTTATAAACGATGCTTCAAGAGATAACACATCGATGCTTGCTAAACAAACCGGCATGGCTCAAGTTATTGATTTACCGGTAAACCTGGGAATTGGTGGCGCCGTACAAACAGGGTTTAAGTATGCCTACAAACACAATTACAATTGCGTAGTGCAATTTGATGCCGACGGACAGCACAAAGCTTCGGACCTTATAAAACTCGTAAAACTCGTAAAAAAGGGTATTTGCGATGTAGCAATCGGTTCACGGTTTATTTCGAAAAATAAACTGAAAAATACTACATCGCTCCGAAGAACCGGAATCAGAATTTTTGAATTACTAAGCCTGATTCTTATCGGAAAACGAATACGTGATCACACATCGGGGTTTAGGGCGTTTAATGCTAAAAGCCTCAGTTTTATTATGCACGAGTATCCTATTGATTACCCCGAACCCGAAATTGTAATCCTTTTGATACGAAATAAATTCAAAGTTGTCGAAATTTTTACACAAATGTATACGCGCAAAGGAGGCGTTTCGTCAATACCGGTTACAAAAGGACCGTTTTATATGTACAAAGTTATTGTTGCAATGCTTGCTGCACGTTTACGCCCTTTAGAAAATTTATGATATGAACAGAATTCAAATAATTGCCACAGTTGTAAGTTTTTTAATCTTTTTCAGCGTTTTTAATCTTATACGACGCCGAAAATTAAAAACCGAATATTCGCTGATTTGGCTTAGTGTTTCGGTTGCATTTATTGTATTTTCGCTTTGGAAAAACAGCATCGACTGGTTAGCAGCCATTTTAGGAATTGATTATGCTCCATCGGTACTTTTTTTAGTGTTGCTGGCAGGTATTGTGCTTATTCTTATTAAGTTTTCAATTATTATTTCGGATCAGGCCGAACGAATTAAAGTTTTAACTCAAGAGCTTGGGCTAATAAAACTCGAACTCGAGCACAAAATCGATAAAATGAATAAAAAAAACCTGAAAAACGATATTGAAAATGAACTCCCAAAAAATCAATAAGCTCTTTTCAAATCATTATTTTATAATTTTGCTTTTTGTGGCTGTAGGATTAATTGCTTATGCCAACAGCTTTACAGTTCCGTTTAATTTCGACGACGAATCGCAATTTGTTTATAACCCCAATAATCAATCACTTGAGCAATTTTCACAATTATCAACATGGCTCAATGTCAACAAACGGCCACTTTCGTTATTTACCATTTCAATTAATTATGTATCATCACAAAACGATGTAATATCCTATCACATTGTTAATTTTTTAATCCACATATTATCAGCATTATTCCTGTATTTTTGGCTTAACTTGCTAATGGTTCGCTCATCAAAAAAACACTATCCGGTGTTTTTACCCTTAGTTATAGCGTTGTTTTTTTTGATACACCCTGTACAAACTCAATCTGTTACGTACATTATTCAACGAATGACATCACTTGCCGGCATGTTTCAGCTGCTAAGCGTATGGCTTTACACTGCCAGTCGAATTGATTATTTACATAATAAAAAAACTACAAAAGCCACAATACTCTTTATTGCTTCGTTGCTGGCCGCTCTTATGGCATTACTTTCGAAACAAACTGCACTCACACTCCCATTACTAATACTATTCATTGAATTCTTTTTTATCCGAAAAAAAGATCAAACAAGATGTACGAAATATTTACTTACCATATCGCTGGCATATTTTGCCATATTAACAGGAGCTGCTATACTGTATGGAATTCCGGCCGAAACCACCGAAATATCGCGCATAAATTACCTTGCAACTCAAATGAAAGTAATTCCCAAATATTTTCAAATGATGGTAATGCCAATTGGGCTAAGCATCGACCATGGGATTAAAGCCGTTGAAACAACAGGCGAACCGGGAGTAATATTGGGCTCATTATTTATACTGTCAGTAATTGGTCTGGCTGTATTTTTTTCAAAAAAAATTCCTTTTTTATCATTTGGAATTTTTTGGATTTTTATTTCGCTTGCAGTTGAATCTTCAATAATTCCGATACGTGATGTAATGTTCGATCACCGTATGTACCTTGCACTTGCGGGCTTTTCGATAGCACTTTGGACATTACTGTTTCGGATATTAAATAAAAAAACAAAGTTATTTTATACCATTACAATTGTTACACTTATTGCATTAACCGGAGCTACAATTGCCCGAAATAAAGTTTGGCAAGATAAGGTTGGGATTTGGGAAGATGTTACAAAAAAGTATCTCGCACATACTCGTGGCTGGCACTCGGCCGGAAGAGCTCTTTTATCAGTAAATAGTTCAAACGTGCCAAAAATTATTCGTTATTACGAAAAAGCATATACCCTATCGCCTCATAACGAAGAAATAATGAACGATCTTGCCAGCAATTATATGAAATTAAATCAAGCCGATAAGGCTCTGGAAATTTTCGAAAAACTCGAAAACTCACAATCCGACGAGTATCGAGCAATGTCGAAACGCTTTCAAGGTGCATATTATTTAAGCAGAAAAGAATATTCAAAAGCCGAAACTTTTTTTAACGAAACATTGCAGATTTATCAGGCCGACACAACTTCGCTGCAGGGATTGGCAAACATTTATATGTACAGAAAACAATGGAATAAAGCATTGAAATACACTGAAAAATACCTTTCATACTCACCCAACAACACACAAATTTTATTTTATGCTGCATACTTAAACTACAATATGCAAAACTACAACGAAACCGAAAAATACTTATTAAAACGCATAGAGCTTGATCCCGAAGATGCCAATACACTGGCGCTGTATGCCAATGTGAAAACAAAAACCAAAAAATACGACGAAGCAATCGAATTGTTTGAAAAAGCCTATTCAATAAACAAAAATGATGATTATCAACAATCGATCAATTTTTTAAAACGAGTAAAACAACAAAACAAATAAAACATACACTGCCATACGCCCAAATAAAGCATATGAAGTGTATGTTTTATTCAAAATATAATTTATTGCAACAGCGAACGAACAATTTCTGAAATTACCTTACCATCGGCCTTGCCTGCCATTTGTTTGGTAGCAAGCCCCATCACTTTGCCCATATCTTTCATTCCCATGGCATTGGTGTCGGCAATAATTTGTTTCACTATTTTTTCGATTTCGGATTCCGATAACATTTCGGGTAAAAATTCATTAAACACCTCAACTTGTGCCATTTCGGCTTCGGCCAAATCGGAGCGACCTTGCTCCTGATAAATTTTTGCCGAATCGGCACCCTGTTTAGCCAGTTTTGCTATAATTTTTATACTCTCTTCGTCGGTCAGTTCGGTATTTGCACCTTTAGCTGCACGTGCTTCGAGCATTACTTTTTTTACACCGCGCAAAGCTTCGAGCCTTACTTGATTACGGGCTTTCATTGCCTCTTTAATTCCGGTATTTATAGTATCAAATAATGACATAATGAATAATTTTAGTTAAATCTTTTAGTCGACATTATCGTGTAAAAAGCTGTTGTTTTCGCTCAAAAATATGTCGTTGTTTTCATCGGTCGAAAGTGAGTATTTTGATACTTTTTGATTCGACGATGTACGTGATTGTTTCATTTTATTAAACAAGCGTCGTTTATAGGCCGGCACCTTTTCAATGTTTTCAATTTCCTCTTCGTGAGTATCGGCAAAATCAACACTAAATTCAATTTGCTGGGCTTTCGACTCGGCCATATCGGCTGTAGCCGGTGTATTGATATTTGAATACAAACTATCAATATTATCATTAAACGCGAACGATTCCTGAACGGGTTGTTGTTCAGATGCAGAATTTTTTACAGGTGCTGCAACTTGCTTATCGTCGAGAACATGGTATGTTTTTTCGATCTTTTTGTTTGCCATTACCTCGGGGATTGCCGATGAGTTAAATCCGGTTGCAACAAGTGTTACGCATACTTCGTCGCCAAGGCTTTCGTCAATGCCGTTACCCCATATTAAATCGGCATCGTAACCGGCTCGTGATTGAATAAGGTCGGTAATCTGGCCAATTTCATCCATAGTAATTTCGCTTTCGCCTGAAGTAACATTAAGCAAAATATTTTTAGCACCTTCGATATTGTTGTTGTTAAGCAATGGCGAATTAAGCGCCTCTTCGACAGCCTCAATTGCACGATTTTCGCCGGTAGCTTTAGCCGATCCCATCAAAGCTACACCACTCTGTCGCATTACCGTTTCAACATCGGCAAAATCGACATTGATATACCCGTGAACAGTAATAATTTCGGCAATTCCTTTAGCAGCAGTAGCCAGTACATCGTCGGCTTTAGCAAAAGCTTCAGATATTCTAAAATCGCCATACATTTCGCGTATGCGTTCGTTATTAATAACCAGCAGCGAATCAACATGTTTTTCCATTTCCTGTATTCCGTCAATTGCCTGCTGTATTCTTTTACGTCCTTCGTTACGAAAAGGCAAAGTAACAATACCAACAGTAAGCAGGTTTAATTGCCTGCATGCTTCGGCAATTACGGGGCCGGCACCGGTTCCGGTTCCTCCTCCCATTCCGGCGGTTATAAATACCATTTTTGTTTTTTCGCCAATGGCATTTTTCACATCCTCAATATTCTCCTGAGCAGCGCGTTTACCAACCTCGGGTTTGTTTCCGGCTCCCCGTCCTTCGGTAAGCGATGCTCCCAGGTGTACACGGCTAAGTACAGGGCTGTTTGCCAAAGCCTGCGAATCGGTATTGCACACCATAAAATCAACATCCTTAATCCCTTTACGGCACATGTGATTAACAGCGTTGCTTCCGCCACCACCAACACCTATAACTTTTATTATTCCTCCTTGATTTACAGGTACATCAAAGTTTGTTAATATATTGTCTTCCATGTTGTGTTTTTTTCAGTTTATTCGAGTTCAGAACTATTTTCTTCAAAAAACAAATCGAGCTGACGTTTTAGCCAGGTCTCGTTCTTTTTTTTCTTTCGTTTTGTCTCTTTTTTAATTGTGGTTTTTGCTTTTATTTTCTCATCATCGGCTTGTGCAATTTTCTCATTCACATCGCCTTCTTTAAGTTCGTCAGAAATAAAGATTTCTTGTTGTTGAATTTCAAATTCAATTTCATGTTTCTCCTGATTTTCTTGCAACAATTCCGAAGGGTTTGTTTTAAACCCGGTAGCAATAATTGTTACACAAACTTCGTCGGTAAGGCTTTTGTCGAAACCATTACCCCAAATAATGTTTGCATCATCGCCGGCTTTATCTTGCAGGTATTCAATAATCTCGCCTATTTCGCCAATTGTAATTTCGTTGGCTCCTGAAGTTATGTTTAACAAAATATCTTTCGTTCCAAAAATATCGTTACTATCGAGCAAAGGCGATTCCAGGGCATTATCAACAGCAAGATGTGCTCTGTTTTCGCCCGAAGCAGTACCAATTCCCATAATAAATATTTCACTTCCGGTCATAACCGTACTCACATCGGCAAAATCAATATTAATACTTCCGTGCAGAGTAATAATTTCGGCAACCCCTTTAACGGCAGTAGCAACAATTTCGTCGGCTTTTGCAAAAGCCTGCGATGCCGGAAGATTTCCATATATTTCTCTGATTTTATCGTTATTAATAACCAACAGGCTATCAACATGCTGTTTTATTTCATTAACTCCTTCGATTGCCTGATCGTAACGTTTTGGGCCTTCGGATTTTGAAGGAACAGTAACAACAGCAATTGTAAGAATGTTGAGTTTTTTACACAAATCGGCAATAACCGGAGCAGCACCGGTACCTGTACCACCGCCCATCCCTGCAGTAATAAATACCATATCGGTAGTATTTTCGAGTAAAGCATTGAGCTGGTCAACCGACTCTTCGGCAGCTTGTCGCCCAAGCTCGGGCATATTACCGGCACCACGTCCCTGGGTAATTTCATTCCCGAGTTGAACAGTTACCGGCACCGGGCTATTTATTAATGCTTGAGAATCGGTGTTGCACACAACAAAACCTACACCTGCAATGCCTTTATTATACATATAATTTACTGCATTGCCTCCACCGCCTCCCACGCCAAGCACTTTTATTTGCGCGGTACAATTTGGTTCGGTTGTAAAGTGTAATAGTGTTTCTGACATAGCCATTTGTTTTATATTTCAGAATCTTGTTCTTCGCTAAAAAAGAGCGATAATTTTTGAATAATTGCTTCGCTGTAATTGGTTTTTGGTTTCTTTTTACGTCGAGGAACAATAAATTCATCGTTGTTAACTTTTTTATCACGAATTGCTTTTCGTAAAAGACCAAAAGCTGTAGCATATTGCGGGTTGTCAATCTGTTTATCAAATTCGTTATTCATTAAGCCATTAATTGGCTTACCAACCCGCACATTAAGACCGGTTTTAAACAAAACCAGATTTTTGAGTCCATTAAGTTTGGCCCCACCGCCTGTAAGAACTATTCCGGCTCCCAGACGCTCGGTGTAACCACTTTTCGATATTTGATAATTTACACTTTCGATAATCTCTTCCATTCGTGCCTGAATAATGTAGGCCAAATTTTTAAACGATATTTCTTTGGGTTCCCAGCCATTAATTCCGGGAATTGTAACCACTTTATTGTCGGGCATAAGCTCCCCCATAGCCGCACCATAATGTACTTTTAAAGCTTCGGCCTGCCTTGCCAAAATTGTACACCCCTCGCGAATATCGTTTGTTACCACATTACCACCAAAGGGAACAATTGATAAATGCCGCAAAACAAAATCGTGATATACCGACACAGATGTTGTTCCACCACCAAAATCGACCAATACAACGCCTGCTTCTTTTTCTTCATCGTTAAGAACTGCATCACCGGCAGCAACCGGATTTACAACACATTTTACCATGTCGATACCAATACGCGACAGACTGGTTTTTAGAATCTGTTCGTAATTAGCAGGACCAATTATCAAGCGATAACCGGCAACAAGCTCGGCACCAACACTTCCTACCGGACTGTTCAAAACCTCTTCGCCATCAATAGTATATGATTGATTCACTACATGATATATTTTTTCGTTTTCGTCAAGAGGTGTTTCACGCACTTCGTCTGAGAGTTTTTTTACATCGGCTTTTGATATAATTTTCCCATTGCCAATATTCATCGATAACTTACGCTCGATTGTACGAATATTTTGTGCAGCCAGATTAACATACACTTTGTGTATTTTCACATTTAAATTGGCTGATGCTTTGTCAACAGCATTTTCTATTGCCGATACAACTTCTTCTACATTAATAATTATACCCCGGCGTACTCCGGCCGAAACAACCATTGAGTGGCTCAGTATTTCAATTTTTTGATTCCCTGTATCGCGTCCAACAATACATATTATTGTATTCGATCCAATATCAATTGCTGCTACTATGTTTTGTTCACTCATAATAAGTGTGTTTTATGTTTTGTTCATCGGGTAGTTATAATGAGCACACCACCTGATTTTTATATTTTAATGATACTTTTTTATATTTTTCCCATTGTTCGTTTCCAAAACCCTGTGTATAAACTGCTTTCAGATTACGAATTTTATGATCGATATCGGTAATGTATCCAAACTCGATGGTATGGTTTCCAACCCTGGGTACTATTTCAATTTGTTTATCAGTTTTAACATCGATTTGAACAAACAACGAACGTAAAAAGTCGTCGTTGTGTATATATTGTGCAAAAGGCAATAAATATTCATTAACAATACTATCAGGGATATGGCCTGTAAACACAGGAACATGCATCGAAAACGAACCGGAAAGCGGCATGGTGTTTCCACTGCTGCTTACATAATACCCATTGTCGGCATTAGCAACGCGCATAAGCGGAATTTGATGAGTGATTATCACTTTTATCACACCGTCGAAAAACGACGAATCGGTATGTGCATATCCCTTAAAAATATCTACATTTTGGATCCATGCATGTTGCTCAATGGCTTGCTTAATTTTAAACGTATTTAAAGTATCGAGCAATACACCATCGAAACTGCCAAAATTATCTTGAATAATTTTTTCAATTTCAGCTTCGGTAACAAAATGCACATCGTCGTTAAAAACAATTTTTACCGATGAGCACACAATTTTCTTTTTCTGATTCGAAATAAACCACAAGGACGCAAGCATGGTAAACACAACCAAACACAAAGCGATAATATTTATAATCGTTTTCCGAATCATTGTTTGTTATATTTTTTATTAAGCATTTGCACAATAGGTTCAACCATTTTATCAATATTCCCCGCGCCCAAAGTCATTAATATATCGAAATGCGAATTCTCAAGTACACTAATCAATTGATCGGTACTGCATTGTTTTTTCGAATTACTCTCCATTTTCCGAAAAATCATATCCGAATCAACTCCTTCAATTTTCTGTTCGCGGGCAGGATAAATATCAAGAAGAATTGTTTCATCAAGCAAATCGAGGCTTTTTGCAAAACCATCGGCAAAATCGCGAGTTCGCGAATAGAGGTGAGGCTGAAAAACTCCGGTAATTTTTTTATCGGGATATAATTCTTTTACTGATAAAATAGTTGCTTCAATTTCGCGAGGATGGTGCGCATAATCGTCGATATAAAGCACCTCGGGTGATTCAAATTTTACATCAAACCTGCGAGCCACACCATGGTACGATACTATGGCTTTTTGAATTTTGATAGGATCGACACCAGCAAGCATTGATGCAGCAATAGCTGCTACCATGTTTTCGAGATTTACACGCCCGGGATAGCCCATGCGTATATCGTGTATAATCATATGCGGAGCATAAAAATCGAAAAGAAAATTGTTGTCTTTTATACGAATATTGCTGGCGTAAAAATCGGTATCCGAATTATTTAGTGAATACGAATATGTCACAACATCACAAGGGATGTATTGAATAATATTAACTCGTGAGTTATACAATACTTTTCCATCAGGCAATGTACGGCATATAAACTTACCAAAAGCTTCTTTCAGGTTTTCGAAATCGCCATAAATATCAAGATGATCGGGATCGATAGATGTAATAATAGATATGCTTGGACTTAATTGCAAAAACGATCGGTCGAACTCATCGGCTTCGGTAACAATAATGCTATCGGACGAGGGAGGAAGCAACATATTTGAATTAAAGTTTTTGGATATTCCTCCCAAAAAAGCACCAACGTTAACATCTGAATTGTACAACAAATGAGCAATCATAGTCGATACCGAAGTTTTACCGTGTGTACCTGCAACTGCTATGCAATTGTTTTTTTGAGTAATTAAACCAAGCAGCTCACTACGCTTTATTAAACGAAATCCTTTAGCTGCAAGGTAGCGGTACTCGCCAAGTGAAGTTGGAACTGCCGGAGTTACAACAACGAGTGTGTTTTCGGGGATAAACCAGGCCGGAATTTGATTATTATCGTCGGTATAATGCACAGCAATACCTTCCAATACGAGTTTTTTTGTAAGCTCGGTTTCAACAAGGTCGTATCCGGCAACCTGTTTTCCTATTGCCTTCGAAAACCGGGCAAGAGCACTCATGCCAATTCCTCCTATTCCGAGAAAATATACGTTGAGTATGGTATCAAAATTTATCATTCTGTTTTGTTAAATCAATTACAATTTGAGCAATTTGCTTTGCAGCATCGGGCTTTGCAAGTAAAGCGATTTGCGTGCTTAATTGCTCCATTTTGGGGGCATTATCAATAAGCTCAAGAGCCTGAGGAATCAACTCGTTAACAGCTTGTGCATCGGGGATAAGAATTGCTGCATTTTTGTCACTCAATGCTCGTGCATTTTTGGTTTGATGATCTTCGGCCACATTAGGCGAAGGAATTAAAATGCACGGTTTTTTCATTAAACACAATTCTGATATTGTACCGGCACCTGCCCTCGAAATAACAACATTGGCAGCAACATAAGCCAAATCCATACGTGATAAAAACTTATGAATATGGATGTTCGGAATATCCATATGCCGGGTTTTCTCGATTACCGAATCGTAATAAAAACTGCCAGTTTGCCAAATAACCTGTACCTTGCTCTTTTCCAATAATTCAATATGGCTAAGAACGCTTTCGTTGAGTGTTCGTGCTCCCAAACTCCCTCCGGTAATTAAAATTACCTTGCCTGCTGAATTTAAATTGTAAAACGAAAAAGCTTCGTTGGTTTTATCCAGAGCTTTTAACAAGTCGTTACGAACAGGATTTCCGGTGTAGACAATTTTATTTGCCGGGAAAAACCGATCCATGTTATCGTATGCCACGCATATTTTATTAACTCGTTTGGCAAGCATCCGGTTAGTGATCCCTGCATAGGAGTTTTGTTCCTGAATTAACGAGGGAATTTTCATTTGCGAAGCAACACGAATAACAGGTCCACTGGCATAACCGCCTACACCGACCACAACATCGGGTTTAAATTGCTTAACCAGCTTACGCGCACGCTTAATACTTGCAGCCAGTTTTATAAAAAACTGAATTGTTCTAATACCCGGTTTGCGGGGAAACCCTATTACTGGTAATCCAACTATATCGTATCCGGCAGCAGGTACACGATCCATTTCCATACGCCCCAATGCGCCAACAAAAAGTATTTCGCAATCGGGCACAAGCTCTTTCAATGCATTAGCAATTGAAATAGCCGGAAATATATGGCCTCCCGTACCACCGCCACTTATTATTATTTTTACTTTTTTTCCCATAAACTCTATCGTTGCTTATATCGTTCATCTGTTCAATTCTCACTTGTTTAATCAATTGCACCTACCTCGGCAAATGCAACATCTTCGTCTGGAATCGATTCTTCAGATATTTTTGATGTATATTCTTTAGAATTTTCACGTTTATTCATATAACTCACTCGCAATATGCACCCAAGCGATATTGCTGTAAAAATGGTTGATGTTCCACCCATACTAATCCAGGGCAAAGTTTGGCCTGTAACTGGCAAAATACCAACAGCCACCCCCATATTGGCCATAGCCTGCAAAACAATCATTGTAGAAAGACCGGCAACAATAAACGCCGGAAATGTTCGCTTGCTTTGATTAACAATAATTGCCGATCGTGCAGCAAATATTAAATAACTCAAAACCACAAAAAAACTTAACCACCCGTACTCTTCAATCAGAATTGCAAAAATAAAATCGTTAAAAGCGGCAGCCATGT
>CAZARW010000076.1:0-12638 GCA_964487645.1 uncultured Prolixibacteraceae bacterium | reverse complement strand
CGGATAAAAAAATCGCCTCGTTTAATCTGTATTTCTTTGAACAACGATTTGCAAACTTCAATTTCTTCGGGCTTAAACGAACCATAATTCGATAGAGTGCTGATAAGAGTTTTATGCATGCTATTGTAGTGCCTTAAATATATTGGAATTATACCATTTAGTTAATGCTATTGTAAAAATGTCCAACCTCATTGCATTACTTTTCTCGCAATAGGGTTGGACATAATTGCAAAATGTTTTTCTAATTATCTCAATTTTATGCCTGTTTCGGCAACATAGGTGTCGTGAGCCGAGAAGAATTTTTCTATAATAGGTTTGGAATCTTCTTCGTATTTTTTGGCCAAATTAATAAATTGATTAAACGCTTGTGCTGTAGCAACCGAATCATTTTCTTCTATGTTCGATAAATACGTTTTATACGTTTCTGAAATTTGTGGTTGGTAATCTTCTGTTAGTTTTACCTGCTCATCAACATAAACATAAAACGCTTTCTTTAGTTTTTTGCAAGCAGGATGCTTATAGCTTTTAAAAACATCTTTTAATTCAGTTTTGTAACCTTTACTTTTTTCAATAACTTTTTCGTATCCATTTTCAATGTCTTCAATTGCAAGCACTTCTTGAGGATTTATAGAGCCGGCTCTGCCTTGATACTTTTCAATTTCTTGGATACAGAATATCACATTGTCGTTAAAATTTACGGCTTCTCTTTTTGTCATTTTATGACAACTTGTAAGCATGGCAACTATAATAGCTGCAAGAATAATTCCTTTAATAATTTTCATAAGTTTTAGATTTTAATGAGTGTAATATTTAAGTTTAAAAAGTTGTGAACCAAGGTATATCATCACAGCAGTTGCCAATGCATATATTGCTATTTGCAGAAGTATTGATGGTGCAATATAGGCATCATGTCCGGTTGCAATAAATCGGATAATGCCTAAAATTAAACCTTTAGATAAATAGGTAAGAAATATTGAAATAGCAAAATGGAATTTTTTGAGAAAAAATGCCAACAGAACAAAAGTTATAAAATGCCCTGTAAAATGAATGAAGAAATTTAAAAGAGACATTCCGATGTAGTAAAAGTCGAGGTATAATAAGGATGTTAAGCTACACATAAAGCCAATGACAAGAGAAACAATAAATACATTCTCTATTTTCAGATATCTTATCGAAAGAATTATACCAGCAAATAATAAAACCCCATTTATCACAGCCATCATAAATGTTTGAAAAACGTTAATGTTTTTCTTGAAGAGGATGGACAAAGCAGAAACCAAAAATACTGACAGCACAAAGTTTAATAATAAACCCCAGTTAAATTTTGTTTTTGTTACGCCTAAAAACTCATTTAAGGTAAGTTGTGGTTTTACGATTTCGAAGTTTTTCATGGTCATTTCATAGTGTTTTTTATATTCAAAAAAGGGTAGGCATGTTATTTAAAAATATAAAAGTAAAAAAAATGCATCGATCAAACAATGTATCATGCACAATATCAGCATTTAATTTTAATGTGTGCTCTGCTTTTACTTTCATAATGTTGCATTCAGCAGGATTTATATTATAAAAAAGCCCGGATAAAAAATCCGGGCTTTCTGCATTGTTTTATAACTGATAACAGGTTAATATAATAGTACTAAGACTATGAAACACTTAGTTTTTTAGGCAATGGATGAAATTTTACATTTCCATTCCACCCATATTCATATCCATATTCATTTCTTCAGATTCGTAGCTTTCGGTATTTTGAACTCCTCGTTTTTGGCGGTAGTTATTTATTCTATACGAAAGTGAGAGTGAAACAACCGGAGATTTCATATCGAAATTGCGTGATGTATAAAAACCTTTTCCGCTTGACTCGAAGCCAAATTTCGCTGTATCGAAAACATCGCGAACCGACAGGGTTAAATTGAGTTTGTTATCGAGCAAATCTTGTCGGACGGCCAGGCTTGTAAACATAAAACCTTCGCGGCTACCCTGGGCAGTGTTTGTTGGGCTGTGGTACATACCATCAAATTGCAATTTTGTGGTTTTACCTACCGAGAAAATGTTGCTAAAGCGAGCATGCCAATTAAAGCTCGGTTCCATGTTAATTGCTTGTTCGTTTATATTTCCATCAATAGCATAGTGGTATGCATTTCCCATAATGTTTAGCATCCACCATTTTGTTGGGTTTGTATTAATCATTAATTCGAGGCCGGTTGAGTAGTCGGCACCAACGTTATCAACAGTTTGGAGAATAACATTGTCGCTAAAAACACTCTGAACCCGTTCAATTTTATTGTTTGTTTTTCGGTGATATATTTCGGCCGAAATAAATCCACGATGTATTTGTTTTTGGTATCCAAGTTCGTATGAGTCGATATATTCGGGTTCGATATTTGGGTTACCGCTGCGAACATTATAAGCATCGACATAAGTTACAAAAGGTTCGAGATAAAAGCCCCTGGGCCTGTCAATGCGTCGTGAGTAGCTAGCAATAAGCTGTTGTTGCCAGGGCAATTGAAACGAAAAGTGCAAGGTTGGGAAAATATCGAAACGGTTAATGGGTTTAATGTCGATATCGTTTTGGTTTGCTTTGCTAAAATCCATGCGGCGGTTGGTATACTCTCCACGCAATCCTAGTTGTACTCCCAGTATACGCCCAGAGTTGCTAAATGTAGTATATACCGAATGAATATCGCGTTGAAAATACGTTTCTGAATAATTTTCAGATTGTGGCGAGGGTTCGTAGTCATTTTCCTGGTTATACCAATATACATCGTTCCACTCAAGGTTGCGGCCAATTCGGAGTTGGTACCCGGCTTCAAGTTTAGTTTTTTCATTAAAGGGATGTACATAATCGGTTTTAAACCTGAACCGTTTATTGTCGCCTTCTTCCCAGTTTTTTTGGCCACTTATCAGACTATCAATGTTATTCTGTTCAATATATTGGTTGTATAACGATAAGTCGGCATTCGATCCGGCATCGTAATACATGTAAGCTGTGAGTTCTTGTCCTTTGCGTTCAAAGGTTTTGCGGTAATCGAGGCCAAGCGACAGGCGCTCGCCTTTGCCTTCGCCAATATCTTCGTTCAATGAGTAAATGCTTTTTCCGCTTGTTGAGTACTCATGAAAGTTCGATATACCATTGCTGTAACGGTTGCGTCCATTAAGTCCTACGTTAAACGAGAGTGTATTAAAATCGTTGATATAATAATCGAAGCCGGTTTTTGCACTCCAGCCTTTAAACCCTCCGTCATTTTCGCCTACCGATTCGGTAGTAAGAGTATCGGATGTATTAAAAGTTTTACTAAGGCTTTCGTATTGCCCTACTCTTTTGCGATTTGAATAGTTGGCACTAACGAAATAATTAATTTTTTCGCGTTTAAAATTCAATAAAAAGTCGCCCGAAAGTGAACCGTTTGTATCGCCCGATGCATTTACAATTCCGCTTACACCGGTAATCTTACTTTTTTTTGTATTGATGTTGATGATACCCGCATTACCATCGGGATCGTATTTTGCCGAAGGGTTAGTTATAATTTCGATATTGCGAATGGTACTGGCCGGTATTTGTTCAAGGGCATCGGCTCCTTCGAAAGGAGTTGGGCGCCCGTCAATTAAAACTGTAAAATTTGAGCTGCCGCGCATGCTCACGTTGCCTTCGATATCAACCACTACTGATGGCGTATTTGCAAGTACATCGGTAGCAGTACCATTGGCGGCTGTTGGAAATTGTGCCGGATCGATAATCTTTTTATCAATATCGTATATAATTGGTTTATCTTGTGCGTATACATTTACTTCGTCGAGGTTTTCGCTTGCCGGGTTTAGTTCAATGGTTCCCAGGTCAACCTGACTCATTTGGAAGGTAATTTGGATATCCTCTTTTTTAGTATGATTGTAACCAATAAACTTAGCGTCGATGTAATATTTGCCGGGCTTTAGCCCCGACACTAAAAATTCTCCTTTTGCATTGGCAATTCCTCCTCCGGCTAATGTGGAGTCGGATTCCGAAAAAATTGCAATGTTAGCGTATTCTAACGGAACATTGCTCCCGTTTTCAACTATTCGGCCTTTTATTGAACCTATAAGTGGTGCATTTGCCGGTGGAATCATTGATGGTTGTGCTTTTACGTTAATTATAAGCGTAAAGAGTAAAATAAATAATACTGTATTTTTCATGTTGTTTCTTGATTTTTTTTAGAGTTGGTTTTGTGTTGGACTGGAAATGCTTTTTTTCTTTCAGATTTTCAATCCAACACACCAACATCCGGTCATCTATTTTCTATTTTTTAACTAACATCATATCAGACTTTGCTGTACGAGTTTCGTTTAATTGCCTTTTGAATTTTTGCATTTTTTAACGTAAAAAAACGCTATGCAATTCGATAAAAATGCATATAGTCAGGAGTTTATGTTTGTTGAAATATGTATTAAATACTTTTGTTCAGACATAGTTTTTTTGCAAATATGAGCTTCGAATTATTGCAGAAGTGGTGTGAAATACAATAGGATTATTAAAAAAATATAAGGCTATAAAGAGGAGCAATTGCCAATTTAAAGCAATTGGTCAACTATTGCTTCGAGTCCGGTTTTTTCGGGAACAACTATTGATTTCATTCCCAGTGCTTCGGCAGCCAAACAATTATCGAGTCTGTCGTCAACCATCACAGTTTCGGCAGCAACAATTCCGGCATCGTTTAGTACATGTTCAAAAGCTTGTGCATCGGGCTTTCTGAATCCTATTTCGTTTGAGTAGTATACTTTTTCAAATAAATCGCTTATCGGAAAATGAAAACGATTTTTGAATTCTTTTTCGAAATAACTTACATGGTAAACATTGGTGTTGCTTAAAAGGAAGAGTTTGTATTTTTGCGATAAATCCTGAAGCATTTTTACTCGTATTGCTCTAAATTCGAGAATCATAGCGCACCATGCATCAATCATTTGCGAAGCACTTACCCCGGGTTTGCATTGAGCAAGCATATTCTTTTTAAACTTGTTTTTGCCCCATGTTCCGGTTTCCATGCCAACAACAACTTCGGGTAAAGTATCCCAATTTACGGCATCTTTGTATTCGGGTTTTATAATCCGGGCAAATTCATCGTAGGTATTTTGCCACTCCAAATCGACAAGGACACCCCCCAGGTCGAAAATCACATTTTTAATCGCTTGTTGATTATCCATAGATGAAATTTATCGCTGCACAAAGGTAACAATCAATTATGTTTGATTGAATAATCATTAAAAAAAAATGCTCAATTTCATTTTGTGGTTACATAAGCAAAAAATATGCACTACATAATGTGTATTGGAAATGTATTGAAACAAAAAAATCGCTATTCTTTGTATATTTGGCATCATAAAACGAAAACTTACGATGCAGGAACGACATAAAAACCGGAAAAAATATTTTGACGAACAGGCAAGTTTAACTCAAAAATATGTGCTTCCATTTATTAGCGAATTTGTAACAATCGATACCAATACCCGGGTGGCTGAAATTGGTTGTGGCGAGGCTGGAAATCTTAAGCCTTTTGTTGATATAGGATGCTGGGTTGATGGCTACGATTTAGCTGCAAATAAAATTGCCAATGGAAATAAATTCTACAGCAACCATCCAAATAAAGCAAACGTGCATTTGTATGCAACCGACATTTATGAGGTTACTCCTACCGACGAAAAAAAGTATGATATAATTATTATGCGCGATACAATTGAGCATATACCTGAACAACATAAACTGATGGGGCATATAAAAAGCCTGTTGGCCGATAACGGAAAACTTTTTGTAGGATTTCCTCCCTGGCGTATGCCTTTTGGAGGGCATCAGCAAATGTGCCGGAGTTTTTTAAGTAAGGTTCCATACTTTCACATGCTTCCTAAATTTTTGTATGTTTTTATTTTAAATGTTTTTGGCGCAAAAAATCAACGAAAAAGTTTGATTGAAATATACGATACACGCATTAGCCTTAATCGATTTAACAGAATACTGAAATGCCGCGGGTATAAAGTTGATAAAAAGCAATTTTATCTTATCAATCCAAACTACGAAATAAAATTTGGGATGAAACCCCGTAAGTTGCCTCGTATACTTAATATTCCGTGGTTTCGCGATTTTTTTATTACTACATCGTATTATCTTTTGAGCAAACATGAAAATTAAAACTATGAACAATCGAAACTGGGAAACCATAAAAAAATACGAAGAAATAAAGTTCGAATATTTTGAAGGCATAGGTAAAATTACCATTAACCGGCCACGATACCGTAATGCTTTTACTCCCGACACAACCAAAGAAATGTGCGAAGCAATGGTATATTGCCGCGAAAGTCAGAATATTAGTGTAGTAGTAATTACCGGAGAAGGCGATAAAGCATTTTGCAGTGGAGGAGACCAAAATGTTAAAAGTACAGCAGGGTATATTGGAAAAGACGGTGTGCCACGGCTCAATATACTCGATATGCAAAAGCTCATCCGGAGTATTCCAAAGCCGGTTATTGCTATGGTAAATGGTTATGCTATTGGTGGCGGACATGTACTGCATGTGGTTTGCGATTTGAGTATTGCTTCGGATAATGCAATTTTTGGGCAAACAGGGCCAAAAGTTGGGAGTTTCGATGCCGGATTTGGATCATCGTATCTGGCACGTATTGTTGGGCAAAAAAAGGCTCGCGAAATATGGTTTTTATGCAGGCAGTATTCGGCACAACAGGCTTTAGAAATGGGGCTTGTTAACGAAGTGGTACCTCTGAATATACTTGAAGATACTGTAGTTGAATGGGCTCATAAAATGATGGAACACAGCCCGCTGGCTTTGCGTATGATTAAAGCCGGATTAAATGCTGAGCTCGACGGGCAGGCCGGAATTCAGGAACTTGCCGGAAATGCTACAATGCTTTATTACATGACCGATGAGGCCCAGGAAGGGAAACATGCCTTTTTGGAAAAACGAAAACCCGATTTTCAGAAATATCCTAAACTTCCTTAATCCTCTTGTATGTTTTTATCTGAGTTTAAAATCATTCTCAAAACGTAATTATGCTGTTTTATAGTTACAGGTTTTAAGTAAAAAAAAAAACGGGCGCTAATAAGCAACCCGTTTATTTTTATACCATTTTTGACTGTTATTGTTTAAATAATTTACTGCTGTTGAGGTTACTCACTTTCCCATATTCGCCGAGTTTTTTGCGGTCAATATCTTTACGGCTGCCAACCACTACAACCGAAATTGGTTTATCTTTAATGTACTCGTTAAAAAAGTCGTTAATATAATCAATATCGATGCTTTTAAGTTCTTCAGCAAAAATTTTCGATGGATCTTCTTCGTATCCTATCATTTCCCAGTTATAAATTACTTTTGATAAATCTCTGTCAAGAGGCAGAGTTAATGAACTTCCGTAGGTTAAGCTATTGCGCACACCGTTGGCCTTTTGTGTTTTTTGAGGCATGTTGCTTAGCAAATCAAAGCCTAATTCAACAACATCGGTAGTTTTGTCCGATTGTGTGCCAACATATCCCAAAACGAAAGCCGGTTTGCCCATAATCAACGGTGTATTAATTCCTGCTTCTGCATTGTATGCCATCGATCGGTATTCGCGAAACTCTTCGAAAAACACATTTGTAAGCCCAATTCCATAAAGGAGCGTGAAAGCATCGGTTTTTGGAGTAAGTTGTTTTGAAAAACTATCGGTAACCGGAACCATAAAGAACACCGAACTTTGTCTGATGCCAGGCCTGTTTACAATATTGATTGAATTTTCGGAAGGTTTAGCACATTCGCGTACAAAATATTCGGGAGCATCTAAGCGCCCGGCAGCAAAAGCAAGACTTTGGTTTAAGCGCTCAATGGTTTTTTCGAATGTACTTGCACCGTAGTAGTGTACAATGGCTTCGTAGCGGGTAGCTTCCATAAAATCGTGAGTCAGGCTGTTTATATCAATCTTACTCAAATCGTTCCACGACGGCCTGTCGATGTAAGGAGAATTCTCGCCATAAACTAAATATTGCATTGCAGCGTATGCAATGTTTGGATTGTAGTTTTGTTGAGTTTTCCGACTATTCATTTCAGCCCCCAAAAGGCTGTTAAACTGTTTAATATCTAAATCGGGCATTAAGGTTGCCATCGAAATTAATTTGTTTGCTTGTTCAAGGTTTTCTTCACGGCCGGTAATTGATACAATAAGGTAGTTTTCGGATGCGCTAAAATTGTAGCGGCATCCCAGTTCTCCCATTTTTTGTTTAAACTCGTGGGGAGTGTAATTGCCTCGTACTCCGGCATTGTTCATCAACTCAGCAGCCAGGTCAAGGGTAGGTATTGTGGCAGTACCCACCTTGTATCTGATTTCTATCGAGAACACATTGTTTTGGGTATTATGTTTATAGTATAAGTCAACTTTATCGGTCAACTTATGGCGTTTAATATCGTTTTGCATGTCGATATATACCGGCGAGTATTCAACATTTTCGGCAATTTTTGATATTTCGCGGGCAAATTCCGATGGCTCCTGATCAACCTGAATTACCGGATCGATATCGGGTTTCTCCATCTCCTTAAGTTTTATAGTACCTGTTGTTGACGAAACTTCGAGGTAGGTATCGGTTAAATATTTGTTTGCAGTTTCAACAATATCGTCGAGGGTAATGCTCCGGATTTTATCAATTTTATTATTTATCAATTTGGGGTCTTTATCCAAAACCACGTAATTCGATATATAATAAAGTCTTTCGTAGAAACTTTCTGAACCTAAACAAAAATCCATGATATAACTGTCTTTTGCCGAATTGAGAAGTTTTTCATCAATTTTTCCGTCTTTTAATTCGTCCAATTTATCAAATATTAAATCGTCGATATCGGCTGCGGTTTCTTGCCTCATTTCAGTCATGTTAAAATTCGGAATTGCTGAAATACTGAATACACTGGCATGTTGAAATGCCGATACACCTGCACCAACACTAATTAAATCTCCATCGGTTTCGAGTTGATCAAGAATACCGGTTGCTGATGAATTTGACAGCATATAGCTTATTAAAACCGCTTTTGTGTAATCGTCGTCGCCTAAATAAGGTGCGTTGTAATTCCAGGTAGCATAGTTATAAGGCATTTGGCGTAAACGTATATTGTCGCGTTTTGCTAAAGCTACTTTTTTCAATTCTTGTTTTTTTGATAATGGTTTTGCTTCCCATTTTCCAAAGGTGCTGTTTATTTGATCTTTTATATTTTGTTTGTCAAAATTACCAATAAGAATGAGTGCCATGTTTTCGGGGACATACCATGTTTCGAAAAATTCGATCAATTTTTTGAGCGATGGGTTTTTTAAATGCTCTTCGGTACCAATTACTTTTCGTCCGTATTCACTGTCTTTCCACATATTTTCAGCTAGAATTGAATAGATGTTGTCAAAAGCATCTTCGGCATACATATTATATTCTTCGTATACTGTTTCAAGCTCGGCCTGAAAATTTCGAAAAACAGGGTTTTGAAATTGGTTGGCATATATTTTCAACCAGGCTTCCGATTGACATGCGGGGAAATAGCTATGAAAAATCGTACGATCTTTGCTTGTTCCGGCATTAATGCCTCTGGCTCCAATTGATTCGAGCAAGGATACCTGCTCTTTGGTTTGGTAGTATTTTGCCTGGGCTTTCGATTCCTCGTTAATTTGTTTCAGAATAGCATCTCTGTCGGGCGAATCGGGGTTGCTGTGCAGCTGTTCGTACAAATCAATAATTTTATTGTAATGCACTTTTTCGGCTTCCCAGTTTACCGTTAAAAATGAGGTGTTCAAAATAGTGTGCCATTCCGGTAGCATCGGCAGGGTCGTTAACGCTTCCGGCTTTTACCATAACTGCTCCCATCACTTTATTTTGACTTATGTCGTGATTAAGTATTACGGTTAGTCCATTGTCGAGTGTGTAGCTTTCGATATCGAAATTAGCCGAAAAGGCAATATTCGAAAACAGGAGTACTACAATTAAAAGAGTAAGTTTTAAGAGTTTCATGAAATGTGGATTTAAGAGTTTTATTATTTTTTATACGTACTATTAATACAAAGGAATAACAAATGTTTTTAAAAAAAATTGTATTTGTATATTTTTTAAATTGTTTAGGTTTTGTTAATATGTCTTTGTAAACATTGAATGTTTTACTGATTAGTAGTTAAAATTTTAAAACATTACTTTTTTTTTAAAAAAAGCCACTCTGCGAACAGAAGTGGCTTGAAATATATTGGGTAGAATACCGATCTGTCCTGATAACAATCAAAGTCAGTACGGCACGCTACGTATGCAACTCCAACGCTATGTTGGAGTTGTTTGCTATTCTTCCTGCCTTTCAAAAAAGGAACAGGTTAGCTTGTGTATACCTTTAAAATTTTTCTATTATTTTTTAGCACGATTACAGTTCTGGTATCCATAGCAAATAGATTGCCGGAGGAGGCTGTAATTGTTTATTTTACCTCCGATCCGTTTTTTACCTGTTCGCCCGGGCTTACAAATTTTAGCGAACCATCAGCGTTTTCGGCCATTAAAATCATTCCTTGCGACAGAATTCCACGTAGCTCGCGAGCTTGCAGGTTAACCAAAATACATACTTGTTGGCCAATAATATCTTCGGGTTTATAATACTCGGCAATACCCGATACAACTGTGCGTTGGTCAATTCCCGTATCTACTTTCAATTTCAGCAGTTTTTTGGTTTTTGCCACTTTTTCGGCTTCTATAATTGTGCCTGTACGAATGTCAATTTTCTGAAAATCGTCGAAAGTACAATTGTTTTTTGCCGGTTTAGCAATTGTTTGCTCTATTTGGTTTGCTTTTTTTGTGTCGAGCAATTTTTGTACCTGCGCGTCAATAACGCTGTCTTCAATTTTCTCAAAAAGCAATTCGGGCTTATTTATAATATGTCCCGGCTCAATAAGGTGTGTGTTACCAAGCATGCTCCAGTTGAGTTTTTCCATGTTAAGGAATTGGCGCAATTTGTCCATTTTAAAAGGCATAAACGGAGCAAATACTATTGTAAGGTTTGCAGCTATTTGCAGGCATGTGTTCATTATGGTTTTAACCCTTTCGGTATCGGTTTTAACCACTTTCCAGGGTTCCATATCGGCCAGGTATTTGTTTCCCAGGCGAGCCATATCCATAGCTGTTTTTAAGGCTTCGCGAAAGCGAAATGTATCGAGACTTTTTTCGACCTGATTTTTCAGAGTAATAATTTGTTCAAGAGTACTTTTATCAACATCAAGAAGTTTGCCGGCAGCCGGAACAACTCCATCGTAGTACTTTTGAGTGAGCACCAGGGCACGGTTTACAAAGTTTCCAAGTATGGCAACAAGTTCGTTATTGTTGCGTGCCTGAAAATCTTTCCAGGTAAAATCGTTGTCTTTTGTTTCGGGGGCATTTGCAGTAAGTACATATTTCAGTACATCTTCTTTTCCCGGAAACTCATCGAGGTACTCGTGCAGCCATACAGCCCAATTTCGCGAAGTTGAAATTTTATCGCTTTCGAGGTTTAAAAATTCATTTGCCGGAACATTTTCGGGTAAGTTGTATGTCCCTTCGGCCTTAAGCATCGATGGAAAAATAATGCAGTGAAATACAATGTTGTCTTTACCTATAAAATGCAACATGCGTGTATCGTTATCTTTCCACCATTTTTCCCAATCGGGAGTCCATTCTTTTGTTGCCGATATGTATCCGATAGGCGCATCGAACCAAACATAAAGTACTTTTCCGTCGGCACCATTAACCGGTACGGGCACTCCCCAATCGAGGTCGCGGGTTACAGCACGTGGATTTAGTCCACCATCAATCCAGCTTTTACATTGGCCGTAAACATTGCTTTTCCATTCTTTGTGGCCTTCTAAAATCCACTCTTTGAGCCATGGTTCGTATTTGTCGAGTGGCAAATACCAGTGTTTTGTTTCTTTCATTACCGGAGGGTTGCCGCTAAGTGTCGATTTTGGGTCTATCAAATCGGTTGCATTTAACGATGACCCGCAGGCTTCACATTGGTCGCCATAGGCTTTGTCGTTACCACATTTAGGGCAGGTGCCTGTAATGTACCTGTCGGCCAAAAATTGTTCGGCTTCCTGGTCGTAATACTGCTCACTGGTTTTTTCAATAAATTTTCCTTCGTCGTATAATTTTTTGAAAAATTCAGAGGCTGTTTGATGGTGCACTTTTGAACTGGTGCGTGAGTATACGTCAAACGAAATGCCAAAGCGCGAGAATGCATCTTTGATAATTCCGTGATATTTATCTACAATATCCTGAGGCTTAACGCCTTCGTTTTTAGCTTTTAGTGTAATGGGCACACCGTGTTCGTCGCTACCTCCAATAAAGGCAACCTCTTCGCCTTTCATCCGCAAATAGCGGGCATAAATGTCGGCAGGGACATAAACTCCGGCCAGATGACCAATGTGTACAGGGCCGTTGGCATAGGGTAATGCCGATGTAATGAGTGTGCGCTTGTAATTGTTCATTTCAATTTTGCTTAAAATTAGGCTACAAAGATAAAAATTGAATGTAAAAACAGGGTCATTTTATATGTTTATGTTTCTTTATAAATCTGCCGGTTTACGTATACTGTTTTATTGTTTAATTGAATTAGGCATTTAAGCAATAATTTGTTTATAAGAACAAGGAGGCTTGT
>CAZARW010000075.1:0-12704 GCA_964487645.1 uncultured Prolixibacteraceae bacterium | reverse complement strand
TGGGTACACCAAAAGGCTTGTAGCCTTCCATGGGGGGCAATTGCGATATTCTACGATTTCGTATGCGGTTGGGCATAATGAATAATTATTCTGATGTAGATGCAAAGGTAAGTAAAATGAACTAATGTTTAATTCAAAAAAAAAGAGACTGTCTTTTTACAGAACAGTCTCTCAGAAAATTTCTCTTTGTTTGATAGTACATCAGGTGTTTATTTCCCAATACCTGATTAGTATGAAGAGATTTTCCAAACTGCTCCGGTTTAAATAAAAACAATGAATGTTTTTCAACAAATACATTTTCAAAACTTTCGATTCGAAAGCAACCGGAGCAACACCACAAGCAGCAATATTTTAATTTGTAATTTAGAACTTAGTAAAATGTAAAATGTGTTATTGATGTAATAATTTTACACGACAAATATATTCACTAAAGCGAAAGCAGCAATACTTTTTTTTTAGTTTTTGGTGAACGTCATGTTTTCTTATTTGAAACGCCGTTTTGCTTATACTAAAATTGTATTAAGATATTTTTTTTTTATCTTTTCTCGCAATAATATTCATTTAAATAGAGATAAATGGTACTTTAGACTTCGATTTTTTATCAAAAAAAATGTAAACAGAATAAAATCGCTTTGGGAGCATATTTTCTGACACATTATATCAAATAAAACCATTTATTTATGAAAAGATTTAGAATATTACCTGCTTTATTTATAATTATTAGTATTGTGGCATGTACAAACAAAACGCCTCAAAAATACAGTGCTTTAAATGAATTGATTAAATATTCGGGGCGGTACGAAAAGCTTGAACAGGAGGTTGTACTAATTGGTTCGGCATCATCGGCAGAGTTTCGGTTCGAAGGCGATAGCTGTATTGTAATGCTTCGGAATTACAGTCCCAATCAGTTGCACAATTACTTTTCGCTCGAATTGGATGGTGAAGATTTAGGGCGCTTCAGAATTGAAGGTGAAGAGATGCTTGAATTTACAGTTCCTGTGGTATATGTCGATAACGATGAGCATGTATTGCGTGTATTTAAATCGACCGAAGCATCAAATGGTTATATCAATGTTGGAGGTATACTTTGTAAAACATTGCTTGAGCCTGATAACAGGCAAAGAAAGTGTATAGAGTTTATTGGGAATTCGATAACTTGTGGTATGGGAAACGATTTTACCGGGATTGCTTGTGGATCAGGACAGTGGTACGATCAGCATAATGCATACTGGGCATATGGGCCAACAGTATCGCGGGCTTTAGATGTAGAGTTTCTTTTAAGTTCGGTGTCGGGTATTGGAATATACCGCAATTGGAACGGCGAAGGGCCTGTAATGCCAAAGGTTTACGAAAATTTATATCTTGATTTGAACACGTCGAAAAAACGCGATTTTTCGACGTTTGATCCAGATATTGTGAGCATTGCTTTAGGGACTAATGATTTTTCGGAAGGCGATGGAATAAAAGAGCGTTTGCCTTTTGATGCAGAGATGTTTGTAAATGAATATATTGCCTTTGTGCAAATTGTTTTAGATAAATATCCGCAAACACAAATTGCCTTGTTAAGCAGTCCTATGGTTGGGGGTCAAAAAAATGAATTGTTTATTGACTGCTTAAATAAGGTAAAAATGCATTTTGATGCGATGGATCAATACAAACCTTTTGCAGTTTTTGAATTTGAGCCAATGACTCCCGCCGGGTGCGATTATCATCCAAGTATTGACGATCATTTACTCATGGCCGATCAGCTTTTTCCTTTTTACGATAATTTGTTAAAGTAACTCTAAAGGCTTATTGATACAAACGCCCTTGCCATGTATTTCGTTTGTTGAGTTCTTTTTCGAGTTTTGTAACAAACTCAAAATTTTTGAGTCCCCAGCGTGGTGCAATTAATAGCTCAGGAGGCGATTGGCTTATAAAGCGCTCAAGAATTATTTGCGGACGAAGCAATTCGATGTATTGAATAACCAAATCAATGTATTCGTCAACTGTTTGGTACAGATGAAATTCTTCGGGTTTTTGAGCATACTGTTTTTCCATTACTGTATGACGATGGATTTGTAGTTGGTGTAATTTCATGTTTTCGACAGGGAGTTTCGACATTTCTTTTGCCTGGTTGAGTACATCCTGGCGATTTTCGCCCGGTAACCCTAAAATCATATGAGCGCAATTGTGGATTTGTAAACGTGCAAGATTTTCGATAGCATCAACCGATTGGGCAAATGTGTGCCCACGGTTTATTCTTTCGAGCGTTTTGTCTTTACACGATTCAACTCCTAACTCAATCATTACATAATACTTTTTTGACAGTTTGTGTAAATAATGCAAAATATCGGGAGGCAAACAGTCGGGGCGTGTAGCAATAACAAGCCCTACAACTTTGGGGTGCTTTAAAGCTTCACTGTATAATGCAATAAGATTTTCGAGATCGGCATACGTGTTTGTATATGCCTGAAAATATGCCAGATAATGTATCGAAGGGTATTTTTTGTCAAAAAATGCGATTCCTTTTTCAATTTGTTCTTTTATTGGCACTTCAAGTTCACAATACGTAGGTTTAAATGTTTTATTGTTGCAATATGTACAACCACCTATGCCTGATTTTCCATCGCGGTTGGGGCAGGTAAAACCGGCATCGATCGATATTTTTTGAATGCGCCCGTTAAATTTTTTTTTAATATATGATGAAAAATCATTGTATCTGCGCGCATGCCCCCAATCGTATTGTTCGTTTATTGTCATTTAGAAATAAAAATTTATGCTTCGATAAAAATTGATAATGAAAAATGTGCATACAAAAGTAATGATTCGATCACATAATCTGCAATTTAAATGAAAGCTTCGTTTTAAGTAGTTTTTCAAAAAAAACAAAAGCATTAATGCATTATAGATTTATTTAGCCTGGTTTTAATTTCTGTTGATATTTTTTTATTGTTTTCACATCTTTCAATTTTTATATAATCAATAATTTCATACTTTTATTTTTTTGAAAGACACGAAACTATGTTTACCGACAGAAACATCAAACAGATAGAGGATCAGGGACTTGCCCTGGCTGAAGTTGAGGGTCAGATTCGATATTTCGAAAACGGATTTCCTGCAATGAAGCTTGTTGCTCCCGCCACATACACAAGTGGGATAAATGTGTTAAGCGACGACGAAGAAGAGAGGTATATACAGAACTTTTCAAATTCAATGTCGTCGGGGCTTAGTGCTATAAAGTTTGTTCCGGCATCGGGAGCTGCCAGCCGTATGTTTAAAGCACTTTTTGAATTTGTTGAAACAGGTAGTGAAACACCTTTTATTGCTGACTTTATTCAAAATCTCGATAAGTTTGCGTTTTATTCAAAGCTTAAGTCTGTTTGCAATTCAGACGATGCTGTCGAAATCGTAAAAGCATTGTTAACCGAATCGGGGCTTGGTTATGGCAATAAGCCAAAAGGCTTGCTTCTTTTTCATCAATATAACGGTACAAGCCGTACACCTTTCGAAGAGCATTTAGTTGAGGCTGCATCGTATTGTGCCGGGTCGAACGGAGTTGCAAGGGTGCATTTTACTATATCGCCTGAGCATCAAAATGGGTTTGAGAAGCTCTATCAAAAAGTGAAAAAGGATTACGAAAAGCGATATGGTATTGCTTTTGATGTATCTTTTTCGTTTCAGCATCCATCAACCGATACTCTTGCTGTAAACCTTGATAATACTCCATTTGTTGATGATAATGGCGATTTGCTTTTCAGGCCGGGCGGGCATGGTGCTCTTCTTCGGAATCTTCAGGACTTGGATGCTGATATCATATTTATTAAGAATATTGATAATGTTACCCCCGACAGGCTCAAACCTCAAACCAAAAAATATAAAAAAGCGTTTGCCGGGTATTTGGTTAATTTGCGAAACAAGGTTTTTTCATATCTCGAAAAGCTCGACAATTCTGCGGCACAAACAAACGAAGAGTTGTTAAAACAGATAGAAACATTTTTGAAAAAAGACTTGTTTATTCAGTTCGATAATTCGTTTGCTTCGAATGCCGAAAAAGTTGAGTTTTTTAAATCAAAGCTTAATCGGCCAATACGTATATGCGGAATGGTGCAAAACCAGGGGGAACCCGGAGGTGGGCCGTTTTGGGCAAAAAACTCCGATGGAACCTCATCCCTGCAAATTGTCGAAAAAGCACAAATTGATTTTGAAAACGAGAGACAGAAAAAAATATTTAGGGGGTCAACACATTTTAATCCGGTAGATATTATTTGTAGTATAAAAAACTATAAAGGCGAAAAATTTAAATTAGTTGATTACCGCGACAATCAAACAGGTTTTATTTCTGAAAAATCGATTTACGGGCAATCTGTAAAAGCCCTTGAGTTACCTGGTTTATGGAATGGTGCCATGAGTAACTGGAATACTGTTTTTGTCGAAGTTCCTGTTGAAACATTCACTCCGGTAAAAACTGTAAACGATTTATTGCGCCCCGAGCATATAAAGTAATTTTATATTGTATTTTTGTCGCTTCAAAAAATAAGGAGATAGAGTGAATTATCAAGAATCAGAAAATTATCGTGAAGATAGAGAAATTGACGAAGCTGTTCATCGTTACGAAGAAATGCTTCGTAAAGGAGCAACACGTTATTTTGATGTATTTCAGATTGAACAAATTGTTGAACGATATATTGACGAAGGCAAAATATATCCGGCTTTCGAAGCGGTTGACCTTGGAATTACCCAACACCCCGAATCAATTGCATTAAAAGCCAAAAAAGTAAGTATTCTTTTTAATATGGGCGAGATTGCCCGTGCTTTAAAAATGGCAAACGATTTATTGAAAATCGAAAAAAATAATGTTGAACTTTTGCTGCTTAAAGGATCGTCGCTTCTGATGCTTGAAAAACAACACGAAGCCGAAATGGCTTACAGCGAGGCGTTAAAATGCTCTGATAGCGACGATAGGGATGAAACTCTTTTTAATATTGGATATTCATATCAACAAAACAATCTTTTCAAAAAGGCAATTCGTTATTTTAACGAGGTAATTCTTGATAACCCCATGCACGAAGCAGCATTGTACGAACTGGCTTTTTGTTACGAACAAATCGACCAAAACGAAAAAAGTGCTGAAGTTTATAATAAATATATCGATATCGATACATTTTCAGATTCGGCCTGGTTTAACTTGGGAATTGTATATACAAAACTTGAGCGTATCGAAGAGTCGATTGAGGCTTATGAATATGCTCTGACAATAAACGAAGATTTTCCGAATGCCTGGTTCAATCATGCGCACTCGCTCATGTTGCTAAAAAAATACGAACAGGCAATTGAATCGTTTAACGCATATTTGAAATACGACGATCAGAGTGACGAGGTGTTTACGTTAATTGCGAATTGCTATACACGTTTGCGAAACCGCGATGCATCAATTTTGCATTACCGGCAGGCTGTGGCTGTTAACGAAAAAAACGACAGGGCCTGGTATGGTTGTGCTTTAGAATTATTTGGTGCAAAAAAATACCGCCACGCATACAATTGTATTTTAAAAGCTGTGAAATACAGCGATGTAATTTTCGACTATTTTTTATTGTATGCTAAAATTGCAGCTAAGCTAAAATACTATAATATAGCAATTGATGCCTACGAAAAAACCATCAATCTTGATAATTCAAAACGATCGGTTTACTTAAGTTATGCAGCTTTTTTATTTAAAGCAGGAATGGTTGTTTTGGCTATAAACACTCTCGAAAGAGCTCTGGAAACTTTTTCTTCCGACAGCCTGATTATGTATCGCTTAGCAGCGTATAACCTTGATGCCGGTGATGAAAAAAGTGCAGCTTTTTATTTAAAAAAAGCCATGAATAGCGACAGTGCAAAAACAATTTATTTGTTTAAAGTATATCCCGAAGCCATGAGCTTTAAGTCAATTGCCCGCATTATTAATAACTATCAAAATCGTGTTAAATACAATTGATTTTGCTACTACTATAAAACAAAATCGACTCTCGGTATGAAAAATTATTTTGTGTTATTTTTTAAAGGAATGGGAATGGGAGCAGCAAATGTTATTCCGGGTGTATCGGGAGGAACAATTGCATTGATTACCGGTATTTTCGAAAAACTTATCGATTCAATTAAAGCATTTGATTTTGTTTTGCTTAAGCTCCTTTTTACCGGCAAGTTTCAACAAGTATTGCAACGTATAAATTTTAATTTTTTGGTGGCTGTGTTTGCCGGTATTGCAGTGAGTATAATTACAATTGCCCGTATTTTTGGATATTTTCTCGAAAATTATCCGGTGTATATTATGGCGTTCTTTTTTGGGTTGATTATTGCATCGGTTTATTTTGTTGGCAAAACGGTTAGTAAGTGGTCGGTAAGTGTCGTGTTGTTTTTTATTGCAGGCACAGCTGTGGCTCTGGTTCTTACCATGTTAAAACCTGCTCATGAAAACAGCTCTTTGTTGTATTTACTTATTTCGGGGGCAGTAGCAACATGCAGTATGATTTTGCCCGGACTGTCGGGCTCGTTTGTGCTTATTTTGCTTGGAAACTATAAGCTTGTAATGATTGATGCCGTAAACAATTTCGATTTGGCAATATTAATTCCGGTAGTAATTGGAGGAGCTCTTGGGTTAATTTTATTTTCAAAAATGTTGTCGTGGGTATACAAACGTTTTCCAAATCATACCATATCAATACTTACAGGTTTTATTTTGGGGTCGCTGGGTTTTATATGGCCATGGAAAAATATTATTCCGGCAACAAGTGATACCGGACAAATTTTAATGAAAGGTTCGGAGCCGGTAATTGAAGGTTATGATTGGTTTATGCCCGATATTTTATCGCGCGAAGTACTCATTGCTTTTTTGCTTATGCTGGCCGGAGTTGCTATCATTTCGCTTACCGAAATTGCTGTAAAAAAACACGATAAACAACAATAAATCAACATGAAAACATTTGGCTTAATAGGATATCCTTTGGGACATTCGTTCTCGAAAAAGTTTTTTACCGAAAAATTTAAAACCGAAGGCTTACATGATCATCAGTATGTAAACTTCGAAATTGATAGTATTGCCCGCTTTCCTTCAATTTTTGACCAATACGAAAATATTTGTGGTTTAAATTGTACAATACCATATAAGCAGCAAATCATTCCTTTTATGCACGATATTGATCCCGAAGCGAATGAAGTTGGTGCTGTGAATACTATAAAAATAACGCAAACCACAGGAGGAGAACTGCGTACTAAAGGATTCAATACCGATATTATTGGTTTTGAACAGTCGCTTGTCCCTTTGTTAAATAAAAAGCACAAAAAAGCTCTTGTGTTGGGAACTGGCGGTGCCTCAAAAGCAATAAAGTATGTTTTAAAAAAACTTGGTATAGAGTATGTTTCGGCTTCGATTGAAGATGAGCTTTACGAAAACGAGATTCGATATGAACAAATAACTTCCGATACAATTGTTGATCGTTTATTAATTATTAATGCAACACCGCTGGGAACTTACCCCAAAATTGATACTTGTCCTAATATTCCCTATGAATCAATTACTTCGGATCATGTTTTGTTTGATCTTGTATATAACCCTGAAAAAACGCTTTTTATGCAAAAGGGTGAAATGCAAGGAGCAAAAACCCAAAATGGCCTCAAAATGCTCCATGGACAAGCTATTGCAGCCTGGGAAATATGGAATGCTTAGACTATTGTAAGTGAATAAATATAAAGATGTTGCATACTTGTTTGTGCAACATTTTTTTTGTGTTAAGCATTGTACAAACTATTTCATTTTATAACTGTTTTTTGTATATTAAATCGTTAATAATTTTCGCTTTCTGACAAACAATAATGCATTGCGATAAATTACATTATGCTATATTTGAGATAATATTACAGAAAAACACTATAAAAATGACTACAAAACGAACATTTGGTGCCGGAATCGATAACGATAAGAGCACGGTGAATAATAAAAAATTTATTCAGTATATCAATCTAAAACTAGCAGCACTGGGGTATCCTTACTATCAAGATGAACGAACTTCTCAATTTCTTGAATTTGCATCACCCTTAATTGATAATTTCAGAGAAAAATCACGAATTCTTTCGGAGCATTTATCGCCTATAGCTTTTCGGATACAATCGTTTATCGACGATTATTTGTCCGAAGTTCCGGGGGTTGAAAATATTACTATTCCGCAGCATACATTAGTTCTCGATACACACGGTTTGGCACGTAAAATGTCGTTGCCGCCCAAAACCGATAAATTTGAATCGGATATTGTAAAAACCTATCGTACAGGGCAGGGTATTGTTCATAATCCGCATTCGGACAAGCGAACAACCAAAGGGGTATTTCATGTGTGCGAAGGTGGTTTGCCAATTGCCGATGATAAAAAGGCTGTACCCAAAGTAGCATTTGCTAATTTATTACGCGAGGCGTTTAATCCACCACGTGATTTAATGCGTTTGCCATATACCGAAAATCAGGAACAAAAGGCCGAACTCTTTGTGAGCCTGATGTTGCGTCCTATAGTCGTTCCCGAAGTGCCGGGTATAAGCAAAGAAAAATCGATGGAAATACGATTTTTTGCGCCGGGTAATTTGGTGGGTAATCTCGATTTTGTTGAATCGATATTTGGAAATGCCGGCGATCCGCATTTACCCGAAAACGATGCAGCACTCGATCCCGAAGGATGGACAGGGCATACCGGTTGTGTAATTTTAGCCACACATTTAATCTATACAAAAAAGAAAGATCTGGGATTGCCTCATTACAACGATGCAACCGAAAGGCAGCGTAGAGACGGAATGTGTTGGAAAGACGAAAATGAACTTTACAACGACGGAAATGCTTTTAAAATTACCGCCCGCGACAAACGAGGAGTGGTAATAACCATAATTGCCGACAACTATTTTGGATATTGTAAAAAAGAGGTAAAAACGCAAATCAGTTACTCAGCAAACCTTTATGGCTTGTGCGAAGAGGAACATGCAGGCGGAGCGGTGGCTTTTCAAAGCTACGACCTTGGTGAACGTTACAAACTGCACTCTGTTGATAAAGAGGACATTTCGATTGATGATATTTTTTCGATGTACAGCAGTTTTGTCGAGAAAATGCCCGAGGGACACGGACGCGATCTGAATTATCCCAACATATTGTATATCCCCCAAAATGCAAGCTTTAACCTTTTTGAACAGCGTGTGAGCTGGGAAGATAAACAAGGAAAAGAACAAGCAATAAAGCTTTTACCACAAAATACATATGTATACCCATCGGGGTACAGAGTACATATGAAAAAAAGATTAAATGGTAAGCACTGGCATTTGGTGGGAACTGTTGCCGAAGGAACTTTTTGCCATAAACCATGTACCGTTTCGGGAGGTGGAAAATCCGAAATATCAAAATCTATTCAGGATGCAATGATACAGGGGTCGGTTATTGTTGCCGATTTACAAAAAGACCTCGATGTGGTTGAAAAAGTAATGGATAAAGACTTTTCGAAACGACATAAAATTCCTGCCGATTACAGTGTTGAATCGCCACGGAGTATTCTCGATTCGCGTCGCTCACTGGGATCGGTAATAAAATTACTTACACCTTCCGACGAATATACCGATGAATATAACCAATGGCTCGAATCAATTCCACAGCGAATTAAAGATTTGATTTACATTGTAAAACGCCGCTATCATCCTGAATGGGAAAAACACTGGAAAGAATATTTCTCGGTTGATGTAGTGAACGGTGTGCCCGGTAACGAACTTAAATTTATGGATCGGAAACTGATCTCGAATTATTTGCGGGTAGGGCATGATATAAATAATGCATGGCGAATTTTCCAGGTTAGACAGGATTATTATGCATGCGATAAAGTACAAACCGAAGACGATATTTCAGCTTCAATTGTTATTCCGTCAGATCAGCTTGAGTATTTAGATGCTAAATGCAACAGGCCGGGTGTTAAAATTATTACCAACTGCGAATCGCGCTTATTTCAACGACCCGACGATTGTGTGGTAAAAGGTTACGATAAACAGGCCGAAAAAGATATTACATCGGCAAATACTTTTTTGTCGAATTTTGAGCCTTTAACCCGTGAGCAGGTAAAAGAAATTAAAGAAGACAGTATTGGTTTTGATCATTATACGCAGCCGGTTAAAGATTTGATCAATAATTTTTTAGAGTCGGATAAGCCAAATTACCTTGTGGTTCCTTCTGAAGCACGCCTGGTTGATGGCAAGCCTTCGGCTAATCCTCGTTATTTGCAAATACGCCCCGACATTGTGAATCCACGGGGGAAATATATTGCCGAAGTATGTACACGTATTAGCCGTAAAGCTCCGGCAAATAAGCCTTTGTTTATGCCGGTGAATGTAGTACTCCCGGGACGCAGAAATAACCCTGCCGATCCAAAAAGCAATGTGCCTCCTCTGGCTGTATATAATCCTATTCATTACCAGGAACTGCCCGAGTTGTTTATCGACTTTATTTGCAGTATAACCGGTAAATCACCATCAACAACAGGTTTTGGTTCCGAAGGTGCTCTTACTAAAGGGCCGTTTAATAATTTGTTGCCATCATCCGATTTAAATAATGCACTGCTATCGTATATTCTTACCGGATACAAGCCTTTAACAACAGCTGCCGGATATATAGGGCCAAAATATAAGGTCGATCACGATATCAGTTTGCTTGTGCCCGAAATTATTTCGCGCATGTCGATCGAAGAACGTGATCCTGATTTTCTGATTAAAAACGGCTACCTCGATAAACTTGAGGATTTTGAATACGAAGGAAAAACCATTGAGGCTAGTTTGCTGGGATTTCGTATTAATCAAAAATTTGTAAATCATTTTATGGGGCGTATTTTTAGTAACCCTATTGTAGTTTTAAACAAAGAAATGCTTTGTCCCGAAACACAAAATATCGAAACTTTTGTGAATTCGTTATTGAATTTATCTGTTACTCAAACACGTGTAGCCCAAAGCTATAAGCTCGATGGTACATACGAGGCATTAATTCCGCCTCTGCAGGCTCTTGTTGATATTATGATTGACGGAAACTGGAAAGGTAAAAAACGAACCGATCCAGAGTTTCGAAAATTATTTACCCGTGATTATGTGATAAACAGCCAATGGTATAAAAAACGTTTACAAAACAAGCAAAAGTCTGAAATTGATTATTGGACAAAAAGCATTGAATATCTCGAAAGTGTAATGAAAAAAAGCAATTATAAAGAGGCTGTTGAGCGGATGAATTTGCAACAAACTTTAAATGATGCAAAAACAAAACTCAAAAATGTACAGTCGGCTCAATATCTTGATAGTTTGTTTGGAACACTTGGTTCTGATATGGAAATATAAACGATTTAGGATGTACTGTTCAAAAATTTCAATGAACATGAATTGAGTTCGATGAAGTTGTTGGCGACTATAGATCTAAATTACCGATTATTAGGGGGGGTGATACAAAAAATGAGAATGGCAATAAATAAACCGTTCTCATTTTTTATGTATATACTTAAACGTATACATGTGATTAATGTGCAAAGCATCAGCAGTAAACCAGTATTATTAATCAGTTTTATTTGATACAGCTCATTGAGATATTCAGAATTTTATATAAAAAATAATATCTTGCAAAATGAAGAGAGCGGTGGACTAAGCACAAATTATGAACTAAATGGAATGTCAGGCAGATGTGTATAAACCACTAAGGATTCAATGGTAAGTGAGCGGTATAGTACGCATCGGATAAAATATTGAATTAGCGAATTTAAAACACCTGAGATAAAATGAAAATTGAAAAAATTAACCAAAACAAGAAACAGTTCCTTGACTTGTTGTTGTTGGCCGATGAACAGGAAGATATGATTGATAAGTATTTGCCGTATGGAGACTTGTTTGCTTTGTACGACGATGATTTGAAAAGTGTATGCGTTGTTGCACCAGTAGACACCCATACTTGTGAGTTGAAAAATATTGCAACATACGAGAGGTTTCAGGGGGAAGGATACGGCAGTGCACTCATAAAGTTCATTTCAGATTTTTATAAAAACAACTATAAAACAATGCTTGTGGGCACAGGCGAAACACCTGCAATATTGTCGTTTTACGAAAATTGTGGATTTGAAATATCGCATAGGGTAAAGAATTTTTTTACCGACAATTATGATCATCCCATGTTTGAAGGCGATATACAGCTTGTTGACATGATTTATCTTAAAAAAGATTTGTAGGAAGAGCCAACGTGTGTTTTATGTACTGTGTTATTTGTTATTTACTGATTAATTTAAAACACTACTTATGTTCGTTGAACCGCCGCATACCGGTGAGAGGCGCACTGGCGGGGCTACAATCCCGTTAGCCGTCTACTCGATTGTGTGTTCGTGCTTTTTAAATACAATATCTAGCAGTTCATCTTGAAAATCTTCATTATATAATTCAGTCAAGTCAGTATCAAGGAAAGTTCCTAAATTGGTTGCAGAAATAATATACACATCACTATCTGGAAAAATGGAACATATCAGTTCCAGCTCCCATTGCATCTCCATCATGACCGATTTATCACTGTATAAAAAATATAGTCATCGAATTTTTCATATTGCTTTGATTGATTTTTATTTTAACGATAAAATATTTTCTCAATGGTTGCAATTCAGCATGACGACGGATGGGTATATGAAACGTTTGGCATTTCAAAGCAATTTCCTATC
>CAZARW010000074.1:0-13240 GCA_964487645.1 uncultured Prolixibacteraceae bacterium | reverse complement strand
CCGGCGTGATTATGCTATTCCATACACTATCAGCTTCCACATGCGGAATACTGGTGCCATCATTAAATTTCGTTGTCCTTAGATTCTCGTTCGATATTTTTCCGTGTCGCGCCAGCCGGCGGAATGACGATGGGAAAAACAGCACTTCTGAGTTGGGTAACAAAACGGAAATATCGTCGAAAAAATAGGCCGCTTCTTCGCGATCGCTTAACGTTATGAGCAAGGGGCTGTTTGCTTGTGTATGCAGCGATGCTAAAACCACTGCCGGCGATGATCCGCTAAGGCCTTTTAAATGAATTTTTTTGTTCGCTGATTGTTTAATCGTGCTTGTGAGCTGAACAAGTTCCGGGCTGTGTATATATTTATCTGTAATTGTTGTTATATTCATAAGTGGCAGCAAAGATATTAAGAATTATTTATGCTTGTATATCCTTTTATTTGTTGCTTCGGTTTTTTGAAATATGAATTCTGTCTGCAAAAAAAAAACAGGCTGCATTAAACTATGCAGCCTGAATGTACTTATATTTTTAAATGTTTATTCAACATAACTGAAGCTTTGGCTTAGGTTGGCAACTTGAACTTTAAATTCACCTGCTTCGGTAACACGTTCGATATTCTCGTTAACAAACGAAATATCATCGGGAGTAATTGTAAATGTTACGGTTTTTTGTTGTCCGGCATCGAGCGATATTTTTTCGAAAGCCCGTAATCGGCGTATGTCAGGAGTAACCGAGGCATATACATCGGAAGTATAAAGCAGTATCGCTTCTTTACCCATGTATTTTCCTGTATTTTTAATATCAACGCTTACTGTAATTTCGCTGTCTTTTGTAAGTGTGTTGTTGCTTAATGTTATGTTACTGTACTCAAATGTTGTATAGCTCAGGCCATAGCCAAAAGGATACTGAACTACAAAATCAGAACCATAATCGTACATGCCTTCAACGCGGTTTCTGTTTTCCGAAGGTTTGTGATCGTATGTAACCAATGAGTTTACAAACAGAGGGTAAGTAAACGGCAATTTACCGTTGGGGTTGTAATCGCCATATAAAATTTCCGACAATGCAATGCCTCCGTAATTTCCGGGCAGATATATATTTAGTATTGCATCGGCCAGAGGTTCAATTTCGCGAATAATACGCGGACGCCCTTGGTTGAGAATAAGTACTACTGGTTTGTTCGTTTTAGCTAAAGCTTTTGCCAATTCTACCTGATTTTCGGAAAGCGAAAGGTCGTGTAAGTCGCCGGGTTTTTCGCAGTAACTGTTTTCGCCTAATACCAGTACAATACAATCGACATTGGCAGCTGCTTTTACGGCAGCTTGTATGTCAATTTGCTGATCGACCCAGTAGGGTGCGTTTTCGGTATATTGTACCCCTTGAACAAAGCGTACGTTTTGTTTTCCGGCTTTTTCTTCAAGAGCATCGAGAATTGTACTGTAATTTTCGGTATAAAAACTGTTGTTTGTACCTTGCCAGGTGTAAGTCCAACCTCCGTTTAGTGTGCGTATTGAATTTGCATTTGGACCCGCAACCAGTATACGGGCATTATTTTGCAGAGGCAGTGTGTTGTTGTTATTCTTTAGCAAAGTAATCGATTCGAGAGCAGTTTTGAGTGCCTGGTTTTGAAATTCCTTGCTTCCAAATTTTGGATAGTCGGAGTAGTGGGTAAGGGGTGTTTCCCACAAATTGAGTTTATGTTTTACGTTTAAAATACGGCGAACAGCATCGTCAATTCGTTCTGTGCTTACCTGTCCTTCGTTAACAAGTTCAACCAAATAATCACAAAATTCTAAATCGTAAGGAATCATAGCCATATCGATACCTGCATTAATTGCCAGTTTAATTGCTTCTTTGTGCGATTTGGCAATATGGTCGCGGGTATAAAGGTTAACTATGTCCATCCAGTCGGTAATAACGAAACCATCAAACCCCAGCTCTTCTTTTAGCAAACCGGTAAGCAATTTGTGGCTTGCATGCACCGATACGCCATTAATAATTCCCGAATTTACCATAATGGATTTAGCCCCCGATTTAATTGCCTGTTCAAAAGCAGGTACATGTCGTTCGTATAATTCCATATCGGGTATAAACGCAGGTGTGCGGTCTTTTCCAGAGTTTGATGTACCATAGCCTAAAAAGTGTTTTGGGCACGAAGCTACGTGCATTGTCGAAATGTTTTGATTGCTGTCTCCTTCGTATCCTTTAATCATTTCGATACCAAGTTGAGAAACAAGGTAAACATCCTCGCCAAAAGTTTCCCACATGCGGGCATATCGAGCATCGCGCCCCATATCAAGTACAGGCGAAAAAGTCCAGGGTGTTGCCGAAGCACGTGTTTCGTAGGCAGTTATTTGGGCTGCTTTTCGAACCAAATCGCGGTTAAACGTTGCTGCTTGTCCTATTTGTTGTGGAAAAAAAGTAGCTCCCTTTGTATATGTTGTGCCGTGTATTGCATCAACTCCATACAAAACCGGTATTCCCAGGCGTGTTTCGTTCATTGCAACATTCTGTATTGTGCTGATCATTGCATGCCACTCTTCGGTAGTACGGGCTTTCCCTCCAGGTGTATTTAATATCGACCCTACATGGTAATCAACCAATGCTTTACGTAACGAATCAATATCGATGCTTGCAGGTTCGGCTGTGTGGTAACGGTTTTCTCCTTTTGTAACAACATCGATTGTAAGTTGAGCCATTTGCCCTACTTTTTCTTCAAGGGTCATTTGTTTTAAAAGTTTCTCAACTTCAGGTATTTTTTCAACCCTGGCATGTGTCTCTTTGTCGGACATTTTACATCCGGCTATAAACCAGATAATTGTCAGTAATAAAATGAATTTTTTCATACGAAAATTTTAAATTTTTTAAGGCCGTATGGAACTCGCATGATGTAAATTTTCATCAACTTGGATGTGAATGTTTTACATGCTCGTTTCATACAATAGTTATTTGGTATTTGATTTGCTGTAGATATAATTGTTGTACAAGCAAAAATAATGTTTTTAAGTGTTATGCTTTAATTTTTTACATATCCACATTAAGTGCTAACATTTGTTTAACGAGTAACGATTTACCTCAAAAGAAGGAACAGACTTTACCAGAATATTTCGTCAAGAATTTTTCCGTGAGTATTTACAGGTGGGAGTATTTGCAGGCTTTTGCATAAGGTAGGGACTATGTTAAAAACTGAAGTTTCGCTATAATGTTTCGCGGGTTTAATACCTTGGCCGTAAAATATTACAGGTACTTGTGTGTGGTTTGAATAATCAACTTGTTTGTATTTATGTACCGGATACCAGCCATCGTTTAAAATCAGCATAATATCACCCGATCGTTGTTGCGAATATGTATTTTCGAGTATTTCGAAACGTGGAGTATTCAGGTTGCCGGTTTCGATTACGTATGCAGGTACTGCAGCTCTGATTCCCGAAAGTTGATTCAGAAACAATGCTGCTTTTTCCTGCATTTGGCTTAGCGATTCACTTTTTTTCTCGATGAGTTTTCTGTTCAGATAAATTTGTTCTTCGTTGTATCCCACAATCCATTCATCGGCTCCATACAGGGCGTTTAAATACAGGCGTAACAAGGCCATGGCACTTTGTGGCGAAAACTCGCCGGCATCGAAATTATAATCATCTTTGAGCATGTTTACCGGATATACCGAAGTTGATGCCGAGGTAAGAAAAATCAAGTAGTTGCTTTTTCCAATGGTTTGATCGAGGTATTTAAGTAAAGATGCAATTTCGCGATCGGTGCGAAGATATATTTCTTCCATTTCGAGTGACGAGGGATGATACCATTTATTGGCATAATCGAGCGACGAAAATGTTATGTTCAGCATGTCGGGAAAGGAGTCTGCTCCTAATTTTTCGTTGCTTATCAAATGTACTGCAAAATCACGAACAATGCTGTTTCCAAAGTACGAGGCTTTAATAATTTCGAGCGGATATTCCTGGTCGCGCGATATACGAGACAAATCATAAGGGAAGGTATTCCACATTTTCCAAAACCCTGATTCCAAAACGTGGTCGTCGTTTAGGCTTGCGGTGTAGCCGTTTGTTGGTAACAGTAAGTTCCACTGTCGTTGTAAGTATGTTTGTGCCAGTTTTTTCGAATTGAAATCGATGATCCATTCAGGATAATCTTTACAGTAATACGATGAGCTTATCATGTTGCCGTTTGCAATGTCGAACCAAAAAGCACCATTGGCTGAATGTCCGGCTGTACTAACTGCCGAGTGTGCATTAAGTGCTACCGAATATACTTTCGATTTTCCGTTGCTTTGTTGTTTCAATACATCGGGGAGGGTAAACACTTTGATGTTTTTAGCCGAAATATTTCCAAAATCTGAATCGCTGCCCATGGTCAAATAATAATCGTCGGCAAAAGCATCAATTAAATTATTATTGACCGGAGAGTACCATTTGTCTCCAATTATTCCGTGTATTGCAGGTGTTACGCCCGAATAAATGCTTGTGAGCATTGTTGGTGCTTTAATGTTATGAATATTGGCTGTTGCATTTTCGAAATAAGCTCCGTTATCCATTAATCGTTTAAAACCATCGTTTGTAAATGAGGAGTAATATCGTTTCAGGTAATCGGCACGTAAGTGCTCAATTGTAATGCCTACTACTAATTTTGGTGCAGATTGTATTGTATGTTGGGCTTTTGCTGATATAAAAAGTATCGAAATAAAAGCTAAAATAATTCCTTTTTGAATTTTCATTAGAATAAAATTGGATTTAATATTTGTATTTCAAGTCAATGCCTTAAGTCAAAACAAACAATGATTATTTTTGACTATGGAACTCGCACGTGTTTATAAGCAACGCTGAATTCTATGACTTCGATTCATTCCCTTTAGTGTTTCTCTCAATCCCCGACTTGTCGGGGCAGGCAGTGCTCGTTTCATTTTTGTTAAATATTTAGATGGTAAATATATAAAATGAACGACAAAAAACATCATTGATTGTATGAGTGTACATTTTGTTTCAGGTAAGGTGTATCGGTATTTTGAGAAGCTATAAAAAAAGGTTAACATGTATTGTTGTTAACCTTTTTAGTGCCCAAAACAGGACTCGAACCTGCACATCCTTGCGAATACTAGTCCCTGAAACTAGCGCGTCTACCAATTCCGCCATTTGGGCATTGCGGGTGCAAATATAAAAAAAATTGCTTAGCCCTTTTAAATTTTATCTATAATTTTTGAGACTGAATTATTTGTATTGTGATCTGAAAAACAACTATGGCATTTAGCGTGGAATAAAAACAACATCGCCATCTGCAATTTTATTAATATCGAGTTGGTTTGCTTCAATAACAATGTTGTGTTTTGTGTTGTATTGTTTTGCAATACTGTATAGTGTTTGCCCTTTTTCAAAAATATGAACATCTTTTACCGGAAGAATTAACAAATCACTATCGATAGCGGGTAAATTGTTTTTAACTACATATCTTAAATAATCAGCATTTTCGGTATCGCTTCCGTACAATTCGTATGATTTTTGGCTACTGTGATTTTTGATTTTTGGAGTAATAACTGTTTGTTCGGGAATATCGGTTTCGAATGTTGTAAATACCGAAAACATTCGTGCCTGGCGGGTATCGGTAAGTAAATATTCGCCGGCATAAATTCTGAAAATCCGATTGTTATCTACATTCTTTTTTTTGAGCCATTTATATGCTTCATTCGCTCTGTAGTACGAAAGCATCATATTCAGGTTTTCGGGGCCATCGGGTGATGCATGTCCGCAAATAATGATATTCAGTGCAGGATTGTTTTCTAATACATCGACAATTTTATTCAGCGAATCCTGCATAACTTGTGTCAGTTCATACTGTGCAAGGCCAAAGTAGTTTGTTACACTATAGTCTTTTGAGCTTTCGGTTTTTTTTGCAGGCAGGGCAATATTCAGATCTTTATTGTCGGGTTTTCGGGCAATTGTTTCACGCATTGCCGGCTCAATTTTGTCAATTTTTTCTTCTTTTTGACGTACCAATAAGCCTTGCAAAATTCTAAACCCATTGGCACTAACCTGTGCGTATGTAATGGTGTCGTTTCTTTCGCTGTTTGTGAAAAGTTCGCTTGTTTGTGTTTTTTCCGAAAAAATCAGTGTTTGGGTTTTGGTGTTGAATACAAAAATATTGTATTGCTTGTTTTGTTTGTTTGATGTAAAAACAATGTTGTTGTTAGCTGTTATTGCAGGCGACATTTCGTGGTGAGGTGAATTTACATCCGAAAGGTTTATTGGTGTTTTTTGATTGTTAATATCGATATACCAAATGTCCATGCCTCCTTTTCCGCCATCAATATCAGCCGAAAAATATAAATGTTTGTTTTTTTGATCCCAATACGGATCGGCAAAATTGTTTTTATTTTTTGATAATGATTTTATTGTATTGTAAAAATGCCCTTGATTTGATTGTAGTTTCATTTTACTGTCGACATATACTACTGTTGAGTCGTTAACTATGGCAAATCCGTTTGGCGATGCATTTTTAGTTTGCCATTGTTCGCTCATGTTTGTAAGTGTTTCGTTTTTGTAATCCCAGTGGTATATTTGCCAAACTGCATATTTTTGGGCAATAGTTTTGCTTTCGGAGGCTTCAATAATTTTTTTATCGTAGCTGATGTTAGCAGGGAGTAGTATGTATAATTTGCCGTTATATAGCGATATCCCACCAATGCTTTTTAGCATGTTAGGCGATATGTTTGCTTTTTGCATAGTATACTGCTGTGCATTACAAATGCTTATGTTTGTGAGCAAAATCAGGACACTAATCACTATGGTATTTCTAAATTTCATGCTGTGGTATTCCATTAGTTTGCGAAACGATCGAATTGTTTTGTTTTGCGGGCAATTGTAAATTCAAGGCTAATTTCGTGACTGTTGTTTGCTGATGTGGCAAGTTTCGAAGCCGGAATATCGATACTGTATGCAATTCGCATAAAATCAGTAATTTTAAAATCGACAAGTATAATTGCCGCTTTGTTTATGCGGTGTGTAAAGCCAAGCCATGCAATATCTTTATACAAAGCAAATACTCCAATATCAAAATCGTTCATTCCTGCGTAATGTTTGTATAATGCTGTTGGTTTAAACATTAAGTCCGAATTTGCAGTGAGCAAATAGCTTGCATTTATAAACAAGGAGTAGTTGTGCCCTTTTAAGTGATATTGTGGATCAAAAGGAGATAAAAAAGCACTTGCACCTACATGTAAATCGTGAGCAAACAGGTTAAGCCCCATAGCATACAGTGCTTTATTCCGGTTATAATCTAAAATCTCTGTCGAAAAATGTTCTTCGGTAATTGCTTTTGATGTGTTAAGGTTTATTGATTCAAAGCCGCCACTAAGTCCGAAAGCAAGAAATGTATTGTCCGATAATTTTACATCAACACTTGCATTAAGGAGAATATCCGACTGCTTAATTAAACCACGCGTTTCGGCAATTATAGTTGCACCAAAAGCAGTGTGCCATTGATTTACAGGTACGTTAATGTTTGCTGCGTAATATTTTGGTGCCCCGGTAAAGCCTGCCCATTGGTTTCGGTAAAGCAAATTTGCCGATGGGTCGAATTTTGATGCGTTGTAGCCTGGGTTTACAAATTCGAGTGTGTTTATTAGTTGCGAAAACTGTGGTGTATATTGGCTTTTCGCAACTAACGGAGCGACAAGTATAATGAGTATGATGATATATTTTTGCATGCTTGCTAGTTCTTAATTACTTCGATAAAGTTTTTTATTTGCACCGGCTTGTTGTTAATATCGGTATAGTTTAAAACATAGTAGTATGTTCCCTCGGGATATGCCGAAAAATCTAATTCGTTGAGATAGCTTTCGGTTTTGTAAATGATATTTCCCCATTTAGAAAATACGATGAGTTGATTGTCGGGGTAATTCTCAATTCGGGGAATAACAAAGTTTGGATTACTTTCGGAGCTAATAACAATTAAATTAATTGGAACAAGAGGTGTTTCGTCGGCTGGTAGTTCAGTCACATCAATTGTGTCGGAATATAGGGTTAAGCGCGGATAATATGAGTTTGTGATAAGACTGTAATATGTGCCGGTTTCGTCAATTTCGGTTGGATTCGATTCGAGTGAGGAAGTGCTGTAGTTGAAAAACCATGTATAAAAATTGTTCTCAAAATTATCGTCGATTACCTGGAGTGTTTTATCATCAAAAACAAAATCGAGGGCCAGTACAGTATCTTGTGGCCAGTAGTTGAACTGAGTATTAAGTGTGTCGATACCGGCAGCATCAATTCCTCCAAAAAGAAATTTATTGCCCGATACATCGATGAGTTTTAAACTGTTAATTGACGAAAAATCGGGTATAAGGCCCCAAAACCGATTGTTTTGTATTTCGAATGTTTCGAGATTTTCGAGCTGATTTAAACGCGAAGGAATTTCGCCCGACAAAGCTGTGTTGTTGAGCCGCAATGTTTTTAAATTATCGAGTTTGCGCATATCAGTAGGTATTTCTCCCTCAATATTGGTATGGGCAATATTCAAATATTCAAGATTTTTAAGTTTATCGATATTCGACGGAATAGTGCCTGTTATGTTATTGGCTTCGAGGTTAAGTATTTTGAGGTTTTCGAGTTGCTCTATTTTGTTGTCGAGCGTTGAATTTAAATTGTTGTTCATCAAACTAAGCTCAGTAAGGTTGTATAAATCCCAAACCGACGAAGGAATGTTGCCATTGAGTTGATTGTTGTTAAGGTTAAGTTTTTCGAGATTTTGTAATTGGCCAATATTAATAGGCAGCGATCCAACTAAGTTGTTGTCCGACAAGTCGATTTCGTATACTTCGCAGGGGCCGGTTTTGTTTATCCCATACCACGATTTCACAGGCCCTTCGAGCCAGTTGTCGTTATTTATCCATTGTGTAGCACCATTAGTTTGTGTGTACAATTCAATCAGCAATAACGAGTCGTGTACCATACAATTTTCGATTACATCGATAAACACAGGTTCCGAAACAAGTGTTAAATCAGGAATTGTGTCGTTAACCACTTCGACATAATACGATGATTCGTCGCTAAGTTGAATACGATCGAAATGAAGGATGGGAGAGTCGGGGGCATTTTCTATTAATTGTGCAACATTGTTTTTGTCCTTTTTATACCATGAGTAATGGTTGTATTGTCCTCCACATAGTATTTCTAATGTAAACGGATGGTTTTCGTTGGCAATGGTATCGTAATTTCGGCCAAATTTATTTTGCGGGATATAAATAAATGTTGGATTTTCGGCATAAATCAAATCAACATTGCGTTCAAAATCTTCGAAAGTAAGAAAATTGTTATTGCATCGAATTGTGTCGGTAATGAAATCAAGCAGAGGTATTTCGTAAAACCGGTTAAAGCAAAAGTCGGCATATTTAATGGGAGGCAAACTGCTTTCACGGGATGGAAACTCGCCTTGTGTATTGTTTCCTTGAATTTCGAGATGATTTAAGGTTTCGATATTAATAATCTCGGACGGGAATGTCGAAAAATCGTTTTCACTTAAATTAAGCCATTCTAGATTTATAAGCTGTTCGAAATTTGTACTAAGTGCGCCTTCTAGTTCGTTTGAAGCAACATTTAAATATGTAAGAGTTGTGGCATCGCATATTTCAACCGGCATTGATCCGGTAAATGAATTTTCGCTCAAATCGATGTGCTCGATATTGTTCATATTGCCAAAAAACGTAGGAATTTCGCCTTCGTAATCATTGTTGCTTAGGTCGATGTATACTAAATCGTTGGCATTTGCAAAATCAGCTGGAATTTCTCCACTAAACTGATTGTTGCTAAAGTCGATATATTGTAAAAATCGGGCTTTTGTAATTTCCCCGGGTACTGCTCCTTTAAATAAATTGTTTGAAATATCTATTTTTCGTAATTCTCCCAATGGCGAGTCCGACGAAGATATTTCATTTAAGCGTGTATATATATTAAATAGAGTAATGCCGTCGGTAAGTATATCAAGGCCTAAAAATGTAATCAGATCCCAAACGGTTTCAAATTCTCCGGGTATTTCGCCTTCGATATTGTTATGTGGCATGATTATATCGGTAACTTTTCGTTTGTTGTTAATGTTTTCGAGGTTTATACCATACCATTGTTCAACAGGTGTTTGTGTCCATCCGCTATTGTTGTTCCAGTCGTCTCCGTCGTATATTATGTAAATAATCGAAAGGGCTAATGAGTCGGATTCGGAGCTTTCTTGTGCCGAAGTATTTTTTGTGATGAATATTGTAAAACATAACAAAAAAGCCAGGGCTGTTTTTTCAAAATATTTTAAATGATGTTTATTCACAGGGTTTTATCTTAAGGCGTTATATGCTCGTAAATAATTGTATTTTGTTTTGGTTATTATTTTCAAATGGTATATCAAAAAAAAACACCGCATTTTTAATGGTTTTAAATCCGATTTTAAACAATGTACAATTTTAGTGCCATATAATATTGTACATCTATCGTTAAAAATACCCTACTAAAAAACAATAAATAATAAGGGCGGAGCGAATTTTCATAATAGTGTGTAAATATATTAAGAATTTTATATAAAAGCATAAAAAAAGCTGCTCATACCGAGCAGCTTTTTGAAAAGTATTGTGATTAAAAATTATCCAAGAGTTGTTTTACTTGATTGTAAACGTTTTGACCGTTAAATCCAAGTTTTTCGTCAAGTACATTGTACGGAGCTGAGAAACCGAATGAAGGCAAGCCGAAAACAACACCGTCGGCACCAACAAGGCCTTCGAGGGTTACAGGCAATCCGGCCGACATACCAAATTTTTTCACACCTTTAGGCAGAATAGCTTCCTGATAATCTGCACTTTGTGTGCGGAATAATCCTTCGGAAGGAACCGAAACAATACGGCATTTAATTCCGTCTTTTTCGAGCAATTCGGCACCATCGGCCAAGGTGCTAACTTCGGAACCACTGGCTAGCAATATTACATCGGGAGTTCCCTCGGTATCTTTAATAATGTAAGCACCTTTTTGGGCACCTTGAGCCGTTTCGTATGTAGTAACGCTCTTAATACCTTGACGCGAAAGGAGTAAGGCAGTAGGCGAGTTTACATTTTCGAGAGCCATTTTCCATGCAATGGTTGTTTCGTCGGCATCGGCCGGGCGAAGTACCAGCATTGAATTGCGATGGCTGTGGTTTTGAAGTTTCTCAAGCAGTCTGATTTGAGCTTCTTGTTCAACAGGTTGGTGTGTAGGTCCGTCTTCGCCAACGCGGAAAGCATCGTGTGTCCACACATATTTTACAGGCAATTCCATAAGAGCAGCCATTCGGGCAGCGGGTTTCATATAATCGCTAAATACAAAGAAAGTTCCGCACACAGGGATTACTCCACCGTGTAATGCCAAGCCGTTCATAATACATCCCATTGTAAGTTCGCTTACACCGGTTTGTAAAAACTGACCGCTAAAATCACCTTTTTGAAATGCTTTTGTTTTTTTGAGAAAACCATCGGTTTTGTCAGAGTTTGACAAGTCGGCCGATGACACAATCATATTTTCAACTTGGTCGGCATAGGCTGCCAATACAGCTGCCGAAGCAGCTCTGGTTGCTTGTCCTGCTTTTTGTTCAATTTTCGAATAATCGATGTCTTTAGGCTTGCTGAAGAATGCTTTTAGCTTAGTCGCTAATTCGGGATTTTCGCTTTCCCATTTAGCTTGTTCGGCTTTTTTCATTGCAGCATTTTTAATCAGTTCTTCTTTTCGCTTATCGTACATTTCTTGTACTTCGGCAAAAATCTGGAAAGGATTTTCGGCATCGCCACCAAGGTTTTTTACAGTTTTGGCAAACGAAGCACCGGCATCGGTAAGAGGCATACCGTGAGTAGCACACTTGCGTTCGTAACATTCATCGGTATCGGTAACAGAGCCTTTTCCCATAATTGTTTTACCAATAATAAGGGTTGGGCGATCTTTTTCGTTTTGCGCATTTGCAAGGGCTTTGCGTATCTGGTTGGCATCGTTGCCGTTAATTGTCATTACATTCCAGCCCCAGGCTTTGTATTTCATTTCGGTATCTTCGGTAGTTACCGCATTTGTTTCGGTCGATAGTTGGATATCGTTTGAATCGTAGAACATAATCAGGTTGTTCAGTCCTAAATAACCAGCTATACGTCCGGCACCTTGCGAAATTTCTTCCTGTACACCACCATCTGATATAAATGTATAGGTTTTATGAGCCATCCACTCGCCAAAACGAGCTACCAGAAAACGCTCAGCAATTGCAGCACCAACAGCCATTACGTGACCTTGTCCGAGTGGTCCCGAGGTATTTTCGATACCACGCTCAACATCAACTTCGGGGTGTCCCGGAGTTACGCTTCCCCACTGACGGAAATTGGAACAGTCTTCCATGCTGAAGTTTCCGGTTAATGCCAGTTGGGCATACAACATAGGTGACATGTGGCCGGGGTCAAGAAAAAACCGGTCGCGGTTAATCCAGGTCATGTCGCTGGGGTCGTAATTCAAAAATTCAGAATACAATACATTAATGAAATCGGCTCCACCCATAGCTCCTCCCGGATGGCCACTTTTGGCTTTTTCAACCATTGCTGCCGCCAAAATTCGAATATTGTCGGCTGCTTTGTTTGTCAGTGTGTTACTCATGTTCTTTTTTTATTTTGTTGAATGATTTATTATTCATTTTCAGGTTTGCAAAGATAAAACTATTCCACTATCAAAAAAAACCACAAACAGATGTGTTTTGCTTTGGAAAGTAGATATTCTCGGAATGTTGGTAGTATTTTTTTGTATTCAGAGTCATTTGGGGTTAAATTAATAAAACAAATTGTATATAATCCCTTATTTATTTCGGCATTCAATTATGTGATTATTTGTTTTTGCTGAATTTTCTAAATTTTTTATCGTATTCGTCAAAATCAATTTTATCAAATTTTGGTATATCGTTTCGGTGCCATTTGTCTAAAATAATTCCTTTGCGAGTAAGTACAAGTCCGGGGTTCGATCGGATTATAGTTTTTAGGGTTATTTCGTCGCAGGCATAAAAATCAAATGTATGGTCGTTTTTTTTGGCAAATTTTTCGATTTGTTGGCTGGTCGATGAGGTAAGGCCAATAAAATACATTCCTTCATCAATTGCGTCGTCAGCTAGTTTGTTAATGCGGTTTCGGTAGTTGGCTTTCGACAGGTTGTACGATACCAGTATAAATGTATACTCATCATCGTTTAAGTAAAAATCGCTAATATCTTCGCCAT
>CAZARW010000073.1:0-13407 GCA_964487645.1 uncultured Prolixibacteraceae bacterium | reverse complement strand
AAATGGTATACTTTTGGATTGAAATACTGGTATACTTTTAAGTTGAAAAAAACACTATTGTGCCCTGGCTACCCTAACTGTCCCGAAGGGCAGAAGCGGGCGGGCAAAAACTAATTTTTTCTTGCACTAAGGTTCAATCAATGCACCTTTTAATCAGTTTTAAATTTCGATTAAATATCAATTTATCAATGTGCAATCTCTGTCTTTGCCTTGCATACAACGTTTGTGTTCGGAAACGTTCTGTGTATAAATTATTAAAAAGGTGCTGTTTTAAAGCCATATCGGCATATGTTGAAAACCAATATTCATTCATGTCGCACCACCAATCACCCTTTAAATCTACAATTTTTCTTCTGAACAAATAAAAATTATCCTGTTTCTTTTGAAAATAATTGATAGGGAAGTGAACTTTTTCACCCTGCGTAAACCCTTAAATGTCAACAATAATAGCCATTTCCTGTCTTTTCAATACTTCCTGTTTTTTAATACAAAAACCTCGATCAACTAAACATGACCGGGCTTTCTCATAAAACAGTTTCAACCATTAAGCCGTTAAGGCTTCATCATCTTCATCGCCCCGCTTGCGCATGAATTTTTTCATACTGTCTTTCATGGCTTTTTGATGCACTTTGGCGTAAAGCTGCGTTGTGTGGGTATTGCTGTGGCCAAGCATTTTTGAAACCACCTCAAGGGGTACACCTTCATTTTAAGTAATGGGAGTGGCAAAAGACCAAGAACCTGAAACGCAAAACACTGCATATCAAAGCAAAACGAGCTAATTCGGGAGCTACATAAAAGTTCTAAACAGAACTCTCGAATTTGCAACATCTCATATGCCTTTTTTAGTATTTTATTGCAGGAGTGTAAAAACAAAAAAGCCCTGCAATTGCTTGCAAGGCTTTGGGGTTTGCGGACTTGTCCGCCGTAGCCCGCAATGATGCCATTAAAAAAGTGGGTTTTGAGTATAAAAAAGCTCGCAGTCGTCACGATAAGCATCGATACATCTGCGGGCGAAGGCGGAGAGTGAGGGATTGATTTTCATCGATCCCTGTTTATCCTTATGTGTTGGTGATCAAACCCCAAAACCTCACCCTAAGGGGTTTGGGCTTTTTTATTTTTCCTACGCTTTCAAACGAGTTTGCCGCTACAGTCAAACAAAAAAGCCCTGCAATTGCTTGCAAGGCTTTGGGGTTTGCGGAGAGTGAGGGATTCGAACCCCCGGACCCACAAAAGCAGGTCAACAGATTTCGAGTCTGCCCCGTTCGACCACTCCGGCAACTCTCCTTTGAGGCTGCAAATATAGCAAAGTTTTTAAAGTTATAAACTCTTTAAAATATTTTTTACCCTTTCGTATTTTATCAAAATATTCAACACTTTTAGTTCGCTTGTTTGTTATTTATACCTTTTTTTAAGTGTATGTGAGGTTGTTTCTGTTTTAATAAATGTGTAAATTGATATTGCCAACTTTTAAGATAAACGCTATGATAAAAAAAGGCCCATGTGAATTTTATGGTATACTCGAAAAAATCGAAGATTTTACCACTCTTACCGGAAACATAATTCCCGGAACTTTAGTGTTTGAATCCTTATCGCCTTTTGTTGGATATTACAACGAAAATCCACACGATTACGAATCTCCGCTGTATTTATACATGGCTGTTGAGTCCGACTATTCGGTTTTTGATATTGCCAGAGCTTTTCAGTTAGTTAAAAATTCGCTTAAAATTGATTTAGATGTTGCCAAAGCCTCGGTGCGTTTTAACGACAAATTTTTTCATGTACTCAGGTTGAGGCATATTGATGGATACAGCCGGTTAATCGACATCCAAAAGCAATTTGCAGAACATGGCATCAAACCCTTAAAGTCATCATTAAATAAAAAAAACATACATGCTCATGTTACATTAAATAAAGTATTCTGTCTTGAGAGTATTTCCGATGGTTTATTTATTGATAGACGCGAAAAAAATCATGCTTATATTCAAATGCCTTACATGATTCATTTCGACAAACTGATTGAAGTAACAAAAAGGGTGCGGAATAACTGGGTCGAGAATCGGTTTGATGCTGCAATGGGATATTTTTTATGCAGCGATGAAGTAATTGAAATTGTTCGGATTTATACCGACAATCTTGATGTAAATAATTTAACAGCTTTACAGGATTTGTATCTCAAAAAACTGGAAACAATCGATCTTTAAATTTAGTAGGATACACGTTTCATTACGCTATTTTATCGATGTGATTATTCGTGAAAAGTCGATCACTGAATTTAACAATCAGAATTTCATTAGAATACCGCACATGCAGCAATACAAATGCTCCTTAGCGACAATGAGATTTTACATAATTTCCTTCACTTCTTTTTCGATATATTTGATAGCCATACTTAACGGATCGTCGTTTATCGATGCATATTCATCGAGCATATCGGTGGCGTAATCAATATAATTATCGTCGGGTTTATAGTCGTTTGCAGTAGCGCTTACAAGTTGAGTCATGCTTTGTTTAGCGGCAATAACCATACTCCATGCCTCTCCCGAAAGGTAAATTTGTTGCGAAAGATTGTGGTCAAACTCCTCGCGAATATTGTTGAGCATTGCTTTTTGTAAATCAAGAGTTGTCATATCCTGAGTTGCAATACGCATAATCATCGATTCGGGTTTTATTCGTTCTAAATAAATCACCACTCTTTCGTACGCCTGAAGTCGGAGTGGGAGAGTTTCTTCAGAAAACCGAACCCTGAGTTCTTGTTTTCGCTGTTTGTCAAACTGATCAAAAAACGATTTGAGCATATAGTATACAAACAAAAACACAATAATTAGCGGAAAGAGCATTGCAATTGTTTGTTCGATAATTTTATCCCAGTTCATGGTTTTGTTATTTTTTATAGCATTTTATTAATAATTTGTCAAAAAGATATCCAAATGGCAGCATTTATACGCAAAATATTGCATTATTTTTTATCTTTCGTCCCAATTGCAATATTACGCATTATTCTTGATTTTTTTAAAAACTAAAGGCGTATAAGTAATAAGTGTTTTGCATAAAGAGTAAAATAAGTTTAACGTAAAAAGAAATTGAAATGAATCCGCAAGCTGTAGAACTTAATCAGGTAATTCAGTCTCAAAACCCTGCAATTTACGACATGTTGTCGGAACGTGGGAAGAATATTTTTTTCCCCAAGAAGGGTATTTTAGGTCAAACTGCCGATGCAAAGGGAACAAAAATTAATGCAACCATTGGAGCTGCAGTCGAAGACGATAACTCGCCAATGCGCCTTGAAGCTATCGCTTCGAAAATTAATATGGATCCGTCGATGGTTTTTCCATATGCACCCAGTTTTGGGCGCCCCGATTTACGGGCAAAATGGAAAAGCATGATTTATAAAAAGAATCCATCGCTTGGCGATACAAAAATTAGCCTGCCAGTGGTAACCAATGCTCTTACCCATGGTGTGAGCATGGCCGGGTATCTTTTTGTTGACGAGGGACAAGAAGTACTAACTTCTGATTTGTTCTGGGGAAACTATAATTTGATACTGGCAAATGCCTATGGTGCTAAAATTTCAACATTCAACTTATTTACTCCACAAGGAGGTTTCGATACTGAAGCACTTAACAATAAACTGAATAGTGGGCCGATTGGGAAAAAAGTACTGATACTCAATTTCCCAAACAATCCGTCCGGATATTCTCCAACAATTGACGAGTTTAATGCAATTGTTGAAATTATTAATCAATCGGCTAAGTTGGGAAATAAAATTGTTGTAATAACCGACGATGCATACTTTGGCCTGGTATACGATAAAAATATTGCTGCCGAAAGTATTTTTTGTCCTTTAAGCACATTGCACGAAAATGTTTTAGCTGTTAAAGTTGATGGCCCCACTAAAGAAGATTATGTGTGGGGATTCAGGGTTGGATTTATAAGTTATGGAATAAAAGGCGCAAGCGAAGAATTGTACAGTGTTCTCGAAGCGAAAACAGCCGGTGCTGTGCGCGGAAACATTTCGAATGCAGCCAACATATCACAATCGTTACTCTTGCAAGCTTTTGATAACGAAAACTACAATGAGCAAAAAGAGGCAAAATTTAACATTATGAAAAAACGTTTCGATGCTGTAAAAAAAGCACTCGAAAACGATAAATATGCAAAATATTTTACCGCATTGCCCTATAACTCAGGCTACTTTATGTGTGTAAAACTTGCCGATGGTATTGATGGTGAAAATTTACGTAAGCTATTAATCGATCAATACAGCATTGGAGTAATTAACCTGAATAATATTATACGGATAGCCTTTTCGGGAGTTTCGGCAAACGATATTGAAACATTGTTTGATGGAATTTATGCGGCTTGCGAACAATTGAGTAAATAATTACTTTTTTTGATACAGATATAAAGCGGTAAACCGTACGGTTTACCGCTTTTTTATGTTTGTAATTCGATTAATTCGTTAAATCATTAATGTATTTGAGCGAGTGATATGCATGGTTTGCAATAATGGCTATCTCTTCGAAAATATCGCAATAAATAATACCGTCTTTGTATTTGTATTTTCCTTTTTTTATGTCTTTTAAGTGCATAACATTGAGTTTTTCGGCGTAGGTGTCAATGTCATCGCGTAAATTTCTGAATTCGATTATATCAATTTTTGGATTTGTTACATCAATTTCTTTAGGTAAACTGTACATAATCTCCTCGGCCATTTGGCTTATATGCTTAATGTTGTATTTCATTTCATCGGTAAATTTCATCTTTTTCGAATTTTTGATATACAAAAGTTCAGCAGTGTTGTAGCAGGCATCGTTAATGCTTTCGATACGACTAACCAGCTTAAGCATTGCATTCATGTTGTTCGATGATTTTTTACTCAGTTCCGATGATGACAGGTTTGTAAGAAAAGTGGCAATTTCTTCTTCAATACGGTCTGATATTTCTTCGTATTTTCTGATTTTCTTTATCAACTTTTCAACTTTTTTGTTTGCTGTGCTTTCATCAGCCATTTCCATAAGCATGTTAAACATTTTAAGGCTGCGTTCAACAAACACCCCGATTTCTTTTTTTGCTTGTACCAGTGCAATTTCGTCAACCGATAACAAGCTTGTGGTTATATATTTAAGTTTAAATATTTCGTCGTCTTCGTCTTTTGTGCGTATAAACAGTTTAACAATGCGGGCAATTTGAGGTACAAACCAAATCAATAAAAGAGTATTTAGAGTGTTAAAAATGGTATGATAAATTGACAGAGCTAATGGCATTGCAGCATTTGCCTCTTCGATAGTGTGCCCTGTTGTAAGCATTGGTAATTCGAGATTAAAAAGCCTCATAATACCAAAAACCATATTTTCGAAAGGTTTAAAAAGAATTAATGCAATTGTAACTCCAATAACATTAAAAATTAGATGCGCCATAGCGGCTTGTTTTGCTGTTGAGTTTGCAACCAACGCAGCAATGTTTGCTGTAATGGTTGTGCCAATATTTTGTCCAAGCACCATTGCTACCGCTATATCAAAGCCAATCCATCCGTTAAAACACATTACAAGAGTTAGAGCCATTGCCGCACTCGATGATTGTAATATTAAAGTAACAACAGTTCCGATCACAATAAAAAATAATATTGACCAAAAACCTGATGAAGAGTATTTAGAGAAAAACGACAGGATGTCGGGGTTTTGATTTATGTCGGGAACCGAACTGTTAAGGTAAGCAAGTCCCATAAACAGTATTGCAAAGCCAATGATTAACTCACCTAAAGATTGACGTTTAAGTTTTTTCGAAAATACAAGAGGCAAACTTAAGCCAATAAGCGGGAGAGCAAAAGCACTGATATCGACTTTAAACCCAAGCAGCGATATCATCCAGGCCGTAACAGTAGTACCAATGTTGGCACCCATTATAACTCCAATTGACTCGGTAAGCGATAGCAAACCCGCATTAACAAAACTCACAATTAATACTGTAGTTGCCGAGGATGATTGGATAATTGCTGTAATTAAAACTCCGGTAAGCATTCCTTTAAAACGGTTCGAAGTCATTGAACCTAAAATGTTTCTCATTTTGTCGCCGGCTACTTTTTGCAGTGCCTCGCTCATAAGTTTCATTCCAAACAAAAACAATCCCAGCGATCCAATTAACCGCAAAAAATCGTACAGTGAGTATTCCATTATTTAATGTATTTTTTCGATATATTTTCAGGCAACATGTTTAAAAATGCTGCAATTTCTGTAATATTTTTTTGAGAACTTAAATAAAGTAATTAATTCTTAATGCGTAAAGGAAAAATGCCATTTTATATTATCGGGTTTTAATCAACATGACGCTCAACATATCGTATTATGCTGTTAGCAATATTTTTGCCGGTAGCTTTTTCGATTCCTTCGAGTCCGGGCGACGAGTTTACTTCCATAATTTTAGGCCCCGATTTCGACCTAAGCATGTCAACCCCGGCAATACCAAGCCCCAGTACGCGTACGGCTTTTAATGCAGTGTGTTCTTCCTCTTCGGTAATATCAATAATTGAAGCTGATCCTCCTCGGTGCAGGTTCGATCTGAATTCACCTTCTTTCCCCTGGCGTTTCATTGCTCCAACCACAACACCGTCAACCACAAAAGCCCTAATGTCGGCACCTTTGGCTTCTTCAATAAATTCTTGAACAATTACGCGGGCTTGCAATCCATGAAAAGCTTCGAGTACCGATATTGCAGCACTGCGGGTTTCGGCCAAAACAACACCAACCCCCTGGGTACCTTCGAGCAATTTTATTATACAAGGAGCTCCCCCTACACGATCAATTACACTTTCAACATCTTTCGAATAATTGGTAAATGCTGTTTTTGGCAAACCTAAACCTGCACGCGATAAAATTTGCAGGCTGCGCAGTTTGTCTCTCGACCGTATGAGTGCCTGCGATTCGTTTGCCGTAAAAATTTTCATCATCTCGAATTGTCGAACTACCGACGATCCGTAAAATGTTACCGATGCACCAATACGCGGTATTACTGCATCAACTCCGGTAATGCTTTCGCCGTTATAGTATACTTGCGGGCGTTTTTTTTCAATAATGATGTCACATTTTGTGTGGTCGATTACCAACATGTTATGACCTCGTTTTTCGCCGGCTTCAACCAAACGTTTAGTTGAATATAGTCGGGGGTTTCTTGATAGTATTACAATTTTCATTCGTTTATATTTTCTATTTGCATTACAGGCAGATAAGCTGCATGCAATATGATCATTTGTTTGTGTGTAACAAATGCATGTTTTATTGTTCTGTATATTTTTGCTTGTTTTGTGTGTGCGAAATGTTCGAAAGGCCAACATCAACTACGAATCTTCCTTTCAGAAATTTGCGTCCCATCAATACCGGGTACTTCATTTTTCCCCGGTTGCTCAGTGATAATTCAACAGGATATTTGTTCCCAAATAGAGTAATTGTTGTTTGTATGATATACCGGTCCTGCTTTTGCCCGTTTGAGCTGCGAATGGTTTTTTTTCGAAATTTACTTGTGTAAAATGCTTCGTTTTTATACTTTTTATGTTGTGGGTCGAGCAAATAAAAGCAGATTGCTTTTTCCCCATTATGAACAATCTCATCAACTTTATGGCAATGAATAGCTCCGGTGTTTGCTCCGGTATCAATTTTTACGGGTATTTTATATAAGTTCAATTCTTCAAAATCGGCAATATCTTTGCGCCCTATAAGTGTTTTTTTAAGTTCTGTAGTCATGCCTTTGTTCGTGTGATCATGTATATTGTAATTTATTGTTTCTTTATTTACTCTCGGTTTTTTTTTGCGAAAATAGTATAATGTATCGCATTTTTACAAAAGTGATAAAATTGTGGTGATATTTTTTTATTACTTTGTGGCTCAATGGCTGAAAATATAAATATTCTTGTAGTTTAACAGCACAATTGGTTTTGCATATATCCTTTGTTTAATGGATTAATTTAAAAGAATTAAAGTGAAAATTTTAGGAATATCAGCATATTATCACGATTCGGCAGCGGCTCTTACCGACAATGGCCGTATTATTGCAGCAGCACAGGAGGAGCGGTTTACGCGTGTAAAACACGATTCGTCGTTTCCGGTAAATGCAGTAAAATATTGTCTCGATCAGGCATGTGTTTCAATTAACGATTTAGATGCTGTTGTATTTTACGACAAGCCAATGTTGAAATTTGAACGTTTGCTCGAAACATATTACGCTTTTGTTCCAAAGGGAATACGGTCGTTTGTTACTTCGATTCCGGTATGGCTCAAAGAGAAAGTTTTTTTAAAAAAAGCAATACACGATTCGCTTAAAACAATTGAGCCCTACACAAAACGAAAACTCACTTTACTCTTTACTGAACACCATCTTTCGCACGCTGCCAGTGCTTATTATCCCTCGGGTTTCGATCAGGCTGCAATACTTACGGTTGATGGAGTGGGTGAGTGGGCTACTGCCTCGGTGTGTAAAGCAAAAGGAAATCAGATTGAAATTTTAAAAGAACTTCGTTTCCCACATTCTTTGGGGCTTTTATATTCGGCATTTACTTATTTTCTTGGATTCAGAGTAAACTCGGGAGAGTATAAACTTATGGGGCTTGCTCCCTATGGGATTCCGAATTCGGGAAATGTGAAAAAATATATCGATACAATTTATTCAAAACTGATAAAACTCAATGCCGATGGTTCGCTTTGGTTAAATCAGAAATATTTCTCGTATGCCACCGGCTTACGAATGGTTTCAGATAAAAAATGGGCAAAACTCTTTGGTTTCAAAAAACGTAAATCTACCGACCAAATTGAGCAGCATCATTGTGATCTTGCTTTTGCAATACAGCAAGTAACCGAAGATATTGTTCTGGCCATGGCTGCCGAAGCAAAACGCATTACCGGTTCCGAAAATATTTGTTTGGCCGGAGGGGTGGCACTCAATTGTGTGGCCAACGGGAAATTGCTTGAGAAAAAATTGTTCGAAAATGTGTTTATACAACCCGCTGCAGGTGATGCTGGCGGAGCACTGGGCGCTGCTTTAGCTACACATTATATTTATTTCGGAAATGAACTCAGCAAATCCGAAACCGATCATATGCAGGGTTCATACCTGGGCCCCGATTACCCCGATACCGAAATAATCAGACTTGCTAAAAAATACTCGGCAAAATATACCCATTTCGAAAATTTTGACGATTTAGCTGCACATGTTGCTCAATTGATTGATTCAGGCAATGTTGTTGGTTGGTTTCAGGGACGCATGGAGTTTGGCCCGCGCGCTTTGGGAAACCGCAGTATACTTGGTGATGCACGGAACGAAGAGATGCAGAAAAAACTCAATTTGAAAATTAAATATCGCGAAAGTTTCAGGCCTTTTGCTCCTTCGGTTTTAAACGAGTATGTTGATGAATATTTTGAGCTCGACAAACCTTCGCCATATATGTTGTTGGTTGCTCAGGTGAATAAAAACAAGCTGCATAAACTCCCCGATAATTATGCGTCGCTGGGTATTAAACAACGTTTGTATGTGAGTCGCAGTGATGTGCCGGCAATTACTCATGTCGATTTTTCGGCCAGAGTACAAACTGTACACAAAAACACAAACAAACGTTACTGGACTCTTATTGATCGGTTCAGACAGATAACCGGTACTCCGCTGGTTGTTAATACCAGTTTTAATGTTCGGGGCGAACCAATTGTTTGTACTCCCGATGATGCTTATCGGTGTTTTATGCGAACCGAAATGGATTATTTGGTCATGAATAATTTTCTGTTTAAAAAAACCGATCAGCCACTATGGGACAAAAAAGATAATTGGAAAGAAGAGTTTGTGCTTGATTAAATAAATTTCAATTCATTCACTATATTTGCCAAATAAAATTATACTATGGATTTTTTCAGAGATTTTTGGAATTATATGCGCGAACGTAAAAAGTGGTGGCTTATTCCTACCTTTATTGTCTTTTTACTTTTAGGTATTCTTATTGTTTTGAGCTCAGGTAGCGCACTGGCTCCGTTTATATATACCTTGTTTTAAAACAAGTGTAACGTTTGGCACTATATGCTGAAAGAGTCATTTTATTTGCTTTGCAATGCAGCAGAAACAATGTGTTTTTATCAAAAAAAATAAAGCCATTTACAATGAATTTTTTTAAGCAATCGCTTACTCCAAAAAAATCAGCCGAAGCTCTTTTGGTTATTGTTACCGGATTTTTGGTTTTGTACCTGGTGTTTCAGCATAAAGCGTTTTTGTATGTTTCGCTAAGTGTAGGATTAATTTCGGTTTTTATAAAACCCCTGGGAAATGTCATTGCCCGTTTTTGGTTTATTCTGGGCGAAATTCTTGGCTTTTTTGTATCAAAAATTGTACTAACTCTTTTGTTTTATTTATTTCTGACTCCTATTGCCCTGGTGCATAATCTATTTAATAAAGATGTGTTGAAAACCAAAAACCGGGAAAAAACGCTTTGGAGCGAACGTACGCACAAGTATACCAATAAAGATTTTGAGAATATTTGGTGAGGATTATTATGTGGCAGGAAAAAAGAAAGGACAGATTGAACAATCTATCCTTTTCTCAAAAATGCTAACTAAACTAACTAAACCTAAAACTATGAAAAATAAACCTATTACAAATTTACAATACTCACATCAAAAAGTAAATATCTAAATTGTTAATACTTGTTAATCTGTTCATTATTTCACAATCAATTAACAAAAATCCGGAATTTTATTGAGCTACAAAAGTGTATTTTATATATCCTTTTTGAATTGTGGCTGAGTTACTATCGGCATTAAACCGGGTACGCAAAGCCGCTGTTTTTGCATATGATAGCATAATTTCGGGAATGTTACTATCGGTTTCAGGTTGGGCGTTTATGACTTTCCCGTCTGCGTTTACAACAATATTTACTGTAACCACACCACTGTTTTGTGCTAAATATACCGGAATTGGCAACACAATATGGTAGCGGTTTTCGAGATAATATTCAACATTGCTGTTTCCGCTGTATAATTTTTTCATTATCGAGTCGGGGTCTAAACCGGTAGTGATTTCTTCGGGCATTTGTAAATCGTCAATAGTTGGAATTTCTTTCGATAGTTGTCGGCTTACGTCTTTTACCAAATTGCGTGCTTTTTCAAGTTCATCAAGATATTCGCGGTTTACAGCATCGTTTTCATTATTTGTGGCCCGGTTCGATGCAATATTGGTTGTATGCGAATTTTGCACATTATTGTTCATTTCGTTTTGGTCGTCTTTCGGTTGAATTTCTTCGTCTAAAATTGCTTCAGGAAACGAAATGATAATCTCGGCTTCTTTAAATTTTTGTTTAATTCTGAATTGGCTTATATTTAAAATGATAAAAACAATAATGTGAAAACATAGGGTAAAAATTATCCCGTTTTTGTGATTATCATATATTTTTTTTAAGCTCCTCATGTTGCTGACAAATATATAAAAGCTTGTATTGACTACAATTTTTTTGAATTTTTTTATCAGATTTGTGACTGAGATATTTAAAATATCTTAATTTAGTAGAATTAAGGTATATGATTAACGGCAAAAGAGCTGAAATATGCTGTTTTTGTTTTTTATTTTATTGGGGATTTAAAAAAGATGCTGTTTGTAAGTGGTTTGAAACTAAGTATTTGCATAATTTTGTGTTTTGTGATATACTTTCATTTCGAATAAGTATATTTGTATAAAACAATGCATGTATTATTTATAAACGCTTACTCTTTTGTGTACTTTAATGAAAATTGATTAAAAACGGGTGAAAAGCGGAATCTGAAACTATTTTGTTTATGCATAGTACATTTAAAATATTTATTAAAAGTGTTAGTGTTGTTATAATTTTTTGGCTGGCTTATTCCTGCAGTCCTAAAGGTTTTAACGATATTATACCTGAGACAAAGCCTCTTGTTGAGTACGAAAATATTGATCTTGATACAGCTTCAATGATTATAGTTGGCGATATTCAGCCATTTAATAAGGAAGTACGGATAGATACAGTTGGCGATAATCAGTATTTGATAAGCCTTACTCTTTATACCGATTTTCCATCGGCATTGCCAAAATTTGAATTTCATTACAAATATCCGATTAAATTGGTACATACCCTGTGGAGTTCGCGTACATGGTCTACCGAATCGGAAATAACTCTTGCAAACTATGCCCGTTTACAGTCCGATCGCAATGTTATGTCGGCTGTTGATTATAAAAGCCAAAACCGCATCACATCAACAATTCACGATCAGTTTGAAGGACGCTTTACTCAAATCGATTTAAAGCAAAGTAACGATTCAATAAGTTTTGTATTTAATTTCTTTAATACACTGGCTCCCGATGCTCAATTGCTCGAGTATAAAGCCGAAATAATGATTGACTTATCGCCACGTAATTATTCAAATACTGTTCGAGATTTGTCGCAGTGGCTACTCGATCATGAAAACACTCAGGCAATTACCAAAATCGATCATTCGCTTTTGCCTGTTTATTCAGTTTGGTATCCGCTCGACAGAAATATCCCGCTAGAAAATGTTACCTATTATTTTGATTCAATTTCGGCAATGGGATTCCGGTCAATTTTATTCGACGATAATTGGCAAAATGTTGTTCGTTTTGATGTTGATAAGCAAGGAAACTGGGATCCATCGAAAATTGAAATCGTGAAAGATTTTATGAATAAATTACGCGATTCGAAAATGAAAGTATCCTTATGGTACACACATCCCTTTATTGGCGCGAATAATTATATTTTTGAACGTTTCGAAGGAAAATATCTTCAGTATCGTACTTCAAGTCAGCCGGTGCTCGATATCAGATACCCTGAGGTGCGCGAATATATTACCAACATGTACGCTTCAATTGTCGAAGAGTGGGATGTTGACGGTATTTGGTTTGATTACCTTAACGGATATTATCCTAACGAACAGATTATAATTACCGATGACAATGGTCGTGATTTCGTGTCGGTGCGCAAGGCGCTTGATTCGCTCCGTATTTATATGGAGTCGGAATTGAGATACATTAAGCCCGAACTTTCAATTAATCAGAGTTATGTGCCTGCAGGCCCTATGCATACTTCAAATACCAAAACAATTAACGGATTTTTGGGTACAACGGTACTGAATAATGTGCGCGAAAAAATGGTGAATAACCGTTTGCTGTATGGCGATTATTCTCCTTTTATGGAAGTTATGGGTGTTCACCCACGCGACCCCTCGGTTGATGTTGCTAAAAAGTTTCAGGCAATTATGTACGGTAATCCTTACTTGTCGTACTTTACATATACACTGCCCGATGAGGTAAACGAAACGTTAAAATTTTGGATTAAATATTGGAAATCGAATGTGCATTATTTACTCGAAAGCGATTTTAAAGCGCTTCGCCCCGATTTACGGTATCCTATTATTTCGG
>CAZARW010000072.1:0-13513 GCA_964487645.1 uncultured Prolixibacteraceae bacterium | reverse complement strand
CTGGCGCGACACGGAAAAATATCGAACGAGAATATAGTACAACGTACCGAAGCTCTGAATAAAATTCAAAAAAACACTCATTTAATTGTTGTTACATACCCCGATGCTGTTGCCGAAAAAGTAATGAATACTGATGTTCTTAAATCAAATACTTTAAACATTTCGGTTCACGAAAAAGTTAACATCGATTTTATTAACGATGTATTATACGAATATGGTTTTGAGCGGGTTGATTTTGTTTACGAGCCGGGGCAATACTCAGTACGCGGCAGCATTATCGATATATTTTCGTTTGCACACGAAGAGCCTTTTCGTATCGATTTTTTTGGCGACGAAGTCGATTCGATTCGCAGTTTTGATATCGACACGCAAATTTCGAGTAAAAAATTCGACTCAGTAGCAATTATTCCAAACATTCAACACAACTTAGCTCAGGATAACAAAACCGGGTTTTTTGAATACCTGCCAGATAACTACCTTCTGGCATTTTCGGATATCGACTACCTAAAAAATCAACTCGACCAGTTATACCAGACACCCCCCGAAACCGACGACGATAATACAAACCTGACAAACCAAAGCTTGTGCAAAGGAGCCGATGTTATAGGTAGCATTTCGGAACATTGCACAATTGAATTTGGAATGCAAGCATATTTTAACGATGCACAAAAAATTGAATTCAATACTTCTCCTCAGCCTCAATTCAATAAAAACTTCGATCTATTAGCCGATAACTTAAAACAAAACATTGGCAAACAATACCAAAATTACATTCTATCGAATAACGAGAAACAAATTGAGCGTCTTGAAGCCATTTTTTCGGACCGCGAACACAAAGTCGATTTTTCGACATTGGCATTTACACTCCATCAAGGATTTATTGATCACTCGCTAAAAATTGCTTTGTATACTGACCACCAAATATTTGAACGTTATCACAGATATAAGCAACAAACAACAAACAAAGCACGTGAGGCAATTACTTTAAAAGAATTAAACAAATTGCATACGGGCGATTATGTTGTACATATTGATCATGGAGTTGGTAAATTTGCAGGTCTTGTAAAAACCGATGTAAACGGCAAAACTCAAGAAGCCATACGGCTTGTATATCGCGATAATGACTCGTTGCTTGTTAATATTCACTCGCTTCACCGTATATCGAAATACAAGGGTAAAGACGGCACCGAACCCAATTTGAATAAACTGGGCACCGGAGCCTGGCAAAAAATGAAAAGCCGCGCCAAAAGCAAGGTCAAAGATATTGCCCGCGAACTTATTGCTCTTTATGCCGAACGACTCAAAGAAAAAGGGTTTGCATACTCGCCCGACAGCTATTTGCAACAAGAACTCGAAGCCTCGTTTATGTACGACGATACTCCCGATCAACTAAAATCAACACAGTCAATTAAAGAAGATATGGAGCAGGCCATGCCAATGGACAGGCTTGTGTGCGGCGATGTTGGCTTTGGCAAAACCGAGGTAGCTATACGCGCTGCATTTAAAGCCGTTACCGACAGCAAACAAGTTGCTGTACTTGTCCCGACAACTATTTTGGCTCTGCAGCACTTTAAAACCTTTACCGAACGGCTCGAAAATTTTCCCGTAAAAATTGACTATATCAGCCGCTTGCGAAAACCGGCCGAAACAAAACAAGCTTTACAAAATTTACAACAAGGCAAAACCGATATTATTATTGGCACACACCGGCTTATAGGTAAAGACGTAAAATTTAACGATTTAGGATTGCTCATTATCGACGAAGAACAAAAATTTGGTGTTTCGGTAAAAGAAAAACTGAAAAAACTAAAAGTAAATGTCGACACTCTAACCCTTACAGCAACCCCAATACCACGTACCCTGCAATTTTCGTTAATGGGTGCACGCGATTTGTCAATTATTCAAACACCACCCCCTAACCGATATCCAATTGTTACCGAAGTACATGGTTTTAACGAGGCAATTATTAGCGAAGCCATTCATTACGAAATAAATCGCAACGGCCAGGTATTTTTTATTCATAACAGAGTGCAAAATATTTACGAAGTTGAAAAATTTGTAAAAAAAATATGTCCACAAGCGCGTACAATTGTAGGCCATGGTCAAATGGACGGCCCTGCACTCGAAAAAACCATGCTTAGCTTTATTAATGGAGAGTACGATGTGCTCATTGCAACTACAATTATCGAAAGTGGCCTTGATATACCAAACGCAAACACAATTATTATAAACAATGCACAAAACTTTGGCTTAAGTGATTTGCACCAATTGCGTGGACGTGTAGGACGATCGAATAAAAAGGCGTTTTGTTATTTACTGGCACCTCCTATGAGCAGCCTAACACAAGAAGCCCGCCGCAGGCTAAAAGCAATTGAAGAGTTTTCGGAACTGGGCAGTGGTTTTAATATTGCCATGCGCGACCTCGATATTCGCGGTGCCGGAAATTTACTGGGAGCCGAACAAAGTGGCTTTATTGCCGATATTGGATACGAAACATACCACCGTATTTTAAACGAGGCCGTACAAGAATTGAAACAAAACGAGTTTAAAGAAGTGTTTGCAAAAAAACAGGCAAACAACGAAACGGATGCTTTTTTAGGATTAAAATTTGTAAACGAATGCCTTATTGAAACCGATTTGGAAATGCGCCTGCCCGAAAACTATGTCAACAGCACTTCGGAACGAATTTCGCTTTACCGCACACTCGACAATATTGAAACCGAAGAAGAACTAAAACAATTTATGCATACCCTTACCGATCGCTTTGGAGAAATACCACAACAAGCCGAATTTCTTATCGATGTTGTACGTTTGCGATGGGCTGCTATTAAGCTTGGCATTGAACGAATTGTATTGAAAAATAAAAAAATGAAATGTTTTTTCATTAATCAAAAAGATTCGCCTTTTTATCAATCAGCCATTTTTACTGATATATTACATTGGATTCAGAATAATCCGAATAAATGCAAAATGAAAGAAGAAAAAGACAGATTAACACTCAAATTTGACCATATAAAAAATGCAAAAATTGCTTACGATACTTTAAAATTAATTCATCGAAACAATCAAGAATAAACCCCGGAAAAATTTCAATTATGCAAACCACACAACAAAGTGCAAAAGACCCAAAACTTGTAGCCAAAAAAATCAATTTAAAAAGCAAGCGCGAAGATGCTGAAAAGCGTATAAGTATAGCATCATCACTTTTTTACGTTATTGCAACGTTTAATGCATTAACAGCTGCCGGTATTATTCGCGAGTTTTTAAAAATGAATCAGGCAATACGTGAACTTATTGCTGTACCCATCACAGTATTTATTGTTTTATTTGCTCTTGTGTCGATTGGCTTTATTGTTTTAGCCCTGAGGGTAAAAAATCACCCCAAATCAAGCATTTGCACCGGATTAATTATTATTGCTTTTACTTATCTTGGTTTAATGATGTATAATCCCGAATTGTTTTTTTCGGGTATTATCGGAAAATTAATTACAGTAATTGGGCTTATAGTTTCGTTAGTATCGTATTATCAACACAAAAAATTACTCAAGGAACTTGACAAAATTCAAAGAGAAATAGATGCAATTCAGTAAAATAAAAAAAACCGGTACTGAAAATACCGGTTTTTTTTATCGTATAAACTGCAATTCTATTTCTTTTCGTTCCATTGCTTTACAGCTTCAATATTTGTTTTGTTATAAATATCTTTTGCTTCGATAGTATATAAAAACTCCAATTGCTGACTAAAGTATTCAGTAATTTTTCCGCGCACAATTTTCATGGTCGAATTCAGCAATTTATTTTGCTCGTTAAACGATTCGGGTAAAATAACAAAGGTAGCGGGCAACCAACGTTCGGGAAATAAATTCTCATACTTTCCACCTTTTTTGTAAGCTGCAATTTCCTTACTAATTATATCAATAGTCATCCTGTTTGCAGCATCACTCCCTGCGCGTACTCCTTGTTTTTCTAAATCGCGGTTAATTGCCTGTATGTTGGGAACAATCATTGCCGAAGTATAGGGATTTTGATTATTGTACAACATGCATTGATCGATATACGGCGACTGATCGACCATCGCTTCTTCAATTCCTTCGGGGCTGTATTTTTCACCATCGCCCGAAATAAGCAAGCTTTTAAAACGACCCAACACAACCAAAAAATCATCTTTATCCATATATCCCATATCGCCTGTATAAAGCCAGCCATCTTTAATTGTTTCGGCAGTTGCAATTTCGTTTTTCCAATAACCTTTCATTACATTCCCGCCTTTAATAACAATTTCGCCTTTTTCGCCGGCAGGCAATTCATTTCCATCGTTATCGCAAATTTTCAAATCGAGGTATTTAACCAAACGCCCCGACGAGCCAAACTTGTATGCATGTAAGGCATTAGACGATATAACCGGAGAAGCTTCGCTTAAGCCGTATCCCTGCATAACCGGAATTCCAACAGCTGCAAAAAAACGCTGAAGTTCAATATCGAGTAGAGCTCCGCCTCCAATAAAAAATTTGAGGTTTCCTCCAAAATTTGCACGTATTTTCGAAAAAATCAGTTTGTTAAAAAACCAGTACAAAGGTTTATAAAAAGCCCGTTTGCCTTTACCGCGTTCAAAACCGTTTCCGTAATATTTGTAGGCAACATTTAAGCCGGTATTAAACAGCTTTTCGGTAAATGCACCTTTAGCTCGTATTGCCGATTCGATATTTTTGCGAAAAGCTTTTGACAGTGCCGGAACACTCATCATAATATCGGGTTTAATCTCGTTAATATTTTTTGGAATATTACGCAATGTTTCAATAGCATTTTTACCAATTTCCTGACAAGCAATACTTGCTCCGTTATACATAAAACAATACAAGCAAGCAGTATGTGCAAACGAGTGATCCCAGGGCAAAATAGTAAGTGTTCTATATTTTTCGTCAATATGCATAAGGGTATTGCCCTGCCGTGTATTTTCGGCATAATTATGCTGTGTAAGCATAATCCCTTTCGGATCGGCAGTAGTACCCGAGGTATACGATATATTTGCCAGGTCGTCGGGTTGAATATTTTGCCAGATTTGATCGAATTTTTTTCGATTTTCGGCATCACTTAAAAATTCAGTTCCTTTCTTTTTAATCTCGGCAAAAGATAATCGATAATCAGCTTCCTGTTCAATTTTATCAAGATACACAATGTATTCAAGCTCTTTGCAATCGGAAAAAACCGTTTCAACCTTATCGGCCTGTGTAAACGAAACAATTACCATACGTGCTCCCGAGTGAGTAAGTCTGAACGAAATATCGTTTCCGGCATCGAGTTTAACCGATAAGGGAACGTTTACTGCTCCGGCATAAAACATGCCCAACTCACTTACAATCCAATCGGTTCGTCCTTCGGATAAAAGGCCAATCCTATCGCCTTTCTCTATACCCAATGCCATTAATCCTGCTCCAAATGCAATAGCCTGCTCATGTATTTCGCTATATGTGAACGATTTGTACTCGCCATCAATTTTTTCCCACATATACGGGTTGTTTGCAAACTTTTTTACACTCTTCTCAAATAGTTCAATAAGTGTTTTCATAATTGTTATTGGTTAGTAAAACTTGTATAAAAATAGAATGAAAAAAGGAAAAAACAAGGATTTAGCAGCTCTAGAAATTATTAGAACAATGCACTGATTTTGTTTTTATACATCATATTGCATTATTCTTTCGAATTAAAAACACACTTCTCTTCATCGATAAAAAATCACAATTTACCGACAAATACAAACACATTATCGACTGATCAACAACACATTGTAACAAACACAGTTTTAAGATGACTTATGAGATGTAAACAACAATTAAATCATTTTTATCAATTTAAAACTCTAAGTCATGAAACAAAAAATCTTATTAACAATTATTGCATTCGCAGTCATTACAAGCAGTACACTTGCAGCAAATTACAACACTAACGTATTATCCGGTGAGTCGTTAACCAAATTTGGCAAATACGAATTACAACAAAAACAAAGTGTTGTAGTAATTAACAATACAGCGTATTACACGTGGGAGTTAAAATATCCTCAAGCAGACAAAACATTTATTATTTATCAGGCCCCCGGGCACGACAAAAATTGCTGTTTTATTGTACGCGGCAACAAGTTTGAGATACAATATTCACGTTGCTCCGAAGGTTTTGGAGCACAACCGGTAAGTAAAAATTTGCGTACTGTAAAAAAGAAAGACCTCATGCAAAACTTAAACAACGAGCAACTTGACCAGCAACGCATACTTACACAAAACATAAAAAACACCGAAGAATATCTAGGGTTAATTGCCTGCTTTTTACCTTTATTACACAGTTAAACAAACAGACAAACAATAAAAACACGAGGCTGTACAGTATGTGCAGCCTCGTGTTTTTGTATACTACTGAAAAGCATTAATCAAACGGATGCTCTTCGTCGTATATGAAGCTTTTATTGTATTGTTGCATAGCCTGCAAACTCATTCCCATATTTGAAAACCCACCGTCGTGAAATAAATTCTGCATGGTTACTTTGCGTGTAAAGTCCGAAAACATTGTCAAACAATATTCGGCACACTCGTCGGCCGAGGCATTGCCCAGTGGCGACATACGCTCCGAAAAATCCAGTAAGTGGTCAAAACCTTTAACACCTTGCCCGGCAGTTGTAGGGGTTGGTGATTGCGAGATGGTATTGATACGCACATTTTTTTCGCGGCCATATATGTAACCAAAACTACGAGCAATTGATTCGAGCAACGATTTTGCATCGGCCATATCGTTATACCCATAAAAAGTGCGTTGTGCAGCTACATAACTTAATCCAAGTATTGACCCCCACTCATTCAATGCATCTTTTTTGCGTGCTGTTTGAATAATTTTGTGAAACGAAACGGCAGATATGTCGAGAGTTTTATTTAAATAATTATAATCAAGATCACTATAGTGGCGTCCTTTGCGAACGTTGGGCGACATGCCAATCGAATGCAAAATAAAATCAAATTTTCCACCAAAATGATCCATTGCTTTTTGCATCAGCTCATCAATTTCCTCAACATTTGTTGCATCGGCGGCTATTACAATGGTGTTAAGTTTTTCGGCTAATTTTGCAGTATCGCCCATACGCAAAGCCATTGCAGTATTCGATAAAACAACCTGCGCTCCATTTTCAACAGCCTTTTCAGCTACTTTCCATGCAATCGACGATTCGTTAAGTGCACCAAATATTAATCCTTTTTTTCCTTCGAGTAAATTACAATTCATGTTTGTTTTTTAAGTTGAACCAATTTTTATTCAATCAATTTTATGTTGCGAAAATAAAATCTGCTTATGTTTCGACATACATTTTACCTTATTAAAATTGAATTGGATTATTAACAAATCAGAAAACAATACATAAACACTTGATTTTCTTAACATAAATAAAAACGAAACCTGTTTATTAATGCTTCGATTGTTCAACTTCAAAAGCCATTTATTCGAAAAAAATACAATTTTATGATTTCTACAGCCTGCAAAAAATCAAGTGTATTCATTCATTTGATGATTAGGAATATATGATAAAACAATGAATTTATTGAACCAACAATCAACAACTAACAGGGATTTTATATTTACACACAACAAAACAACAACCAATAGTATTAGCATGAATAACAAACCGTTACCAATTGTTTTTTGGTACAATTTAAAAAAAAAGAACAGGTATACAGCATACATTCAAGCTATAGCATAATGTATGTTATATGTTCAATATTCCGCTATTTTATATTTGCTTTTTATCGGTGAAATTATGATATTGCATGTCAAATATCGAAGATAAAATTGCCAAAAAATAATATACATTAGATCAACGTACACAATAAATAATTTACTCCAATAACATAAGTCATTATAGCACATAAAAACAGAAATTAAGACCAAAAAAAAAACTATTTTATACAACTAAACCAAACAAAAATGAAACATTTAACACGCACGGCAATTGTACTTTTAGTTCTATCGGGTGCATACCTTTTAGGTCCAAGATTAAAAACCGAACAAATTGACGACAAGCTTCCGCACATTTATACCGAAACCTCATCAATTGAAAAAATAGTTAAAGAACAAGAAAGCCGGTTTAATATACGCCCCGATAACGAAGCGCGCATTATATGGGCAAACGATTCGCTTAAAAACAAAACCGAATATGTTATTCTTTACCTGCATGGCTTTAGTGCAAGTTGGTACGAAGGTTATCCGGTTAATATAAATATGGGTAAAGCAATTGGAGCCAATATATATTTAAGTCGTTTACACAATCACGGAATTATAAGTGATGATCCGTTAATTGACATGAAACCCAACCTATTATATAACTCAGCAAAAGAAGCACTCCTGATTGCAAACACTTTAGGCCATAAAATAATTGTTGCCAGTACATCAACCGGAGGCACATTATCGCTAATGCTTGCACGCGATTTTCCTGAACTTGTTGATGCTTTGGTTCTTTTATCGCCAAATATCAGCATAAATAATCCCGCATCGTTTCTCCTAAATAAACCCTGGGGATTGCAAATAGCAAGGCTTTCGGGTAGCAATAAAAAATATCGAATTCTTACTCCCGATTCGGAAATGGATGAAAAATACTGGTATCAAAAATACCGGTGGGAAGCAGTTGTATATTTACAAAAACTTATTGAAGAAAATTTAAATATAAAACTGTACAATCAAATAAAACAACCTGTATTTTTAGGTTATTACTATAAAAACGAAGAAGAACAAGACCCGGTAGTGCGTGTTGATGCAATGTTGACAATGTACGATCAACTTGGAACCCCCGACTCGTTAAAACGAAAAGTTGCATTCCCCGATGCAGTAAACCATGTGATAGCTTGCGAAGCTAAATCAAAAAGTGTAGACGAGGTTCAGACCGAAGTATTGGATTTTGTTCACTTTACGGTTAAATACCTGAATTCGAAATAAACTATGAATCACACACACCTAAAAAAAATTCTGATTGTTGACGACGACATTTCGATTGTTGATATTACAAGTGATGTGCTCGCCAATGCAGGATACGAAATTTTTGCAGCATTTAATGGAAAACAAGCCATTGACGTTGCAAAACAAGAAAACATCGACCTCATAATTCTCGACTGGGAAATGCCGGTAAAAGATGGAATCGAAACGCTGAAAACCTTAAAAAATATTCCATCCCTGGAGTCGGTTCCGGTAATTATGATATCGGGGCGCATGACATCAATCGAAAATCTCAAAAAAGCCTTCGATGCCGGAGCAATCGACTTTATCCGTAAACCGGTCGATCCGGTTGAACTTACAGCCCGGGTACGCTCAATGCTGATGCTTGCCGAGTATTACAACGAATCGGTAAGAAAAAAAGACTGGGAACTTACTCTTTTATCAAAAACGAATTTGCAAAACGATGAAATGCTTAACGAATTAATCGAATTTATCGATAAAATGTATGTTAGCTGCAAATCGGTTGATGAAATTAAGTTTAAAGAGTTGAAAGATATGCTTAACCGCATTAAAGCAAATATTAAAAATAACTCGTGGGAACAGTTTCAGTATTATTACAAAAATGTACACCCCGATTTTTCGGATAATCTGATGCAAGCATTTCCGAAAATTACAAACGAAGAGCTTCGCTTATGCTACTTTTTGCGGATGAATATGAGCAGCAAAGAAATTGCCTCAATAACAAACCGCGAAATTCACAGTATTGATGTTGCCCGGTACCGATTACGTAAAAAGTTTGACATTGATAGAAACGAAAAATTACACGAATTTTTAATGCAATTCTAAAAGCCGTTTTTTTACGCAAAAAAAATGACATAAGTCATTAATTGATTAACATTTATCAGCTCCACAGCTCTTGCTCATTACCTAATTGTTAACTCAACGAAATGTGCAATACGTTTGGGATTAAAAAAAGTCAGAAAAACTATTTTTGTATAGTATAAAATCATATGAGAATAGGCTTAAGTAAAATTTAAAAACCCAAAGATTTATTATGAAAGTATCAGTTGTAGGTGCCGGTAATGTAGGCGCAACATGTGCACAAATTATCGCAGAAAAGGGAATTGTGAAAGAGGTTGTGTTACTCGACATTAAAGAGGGTCTTGCCGAAGGCAAATCATTAGATTTATGGCAAACTGCTCCAGTAAATTATTACGACACACGCATTGTGGGTTCAACAAACGACTACGAAAAAACAGCCAATTCCGAAGTCGTTGTTATTACTTCGGGGGTACCTCGTAAACCCGGTATGAGCCGCGACGATCTGATCTCGATTAATGCAGGGATTGTTAAATCGGTAACCGAAAATGTTGTTAAATATTCACCCGATGCAAAAATCATTATTGTCTCCAACCCACTCGACGTAATGACATATTGCTCATTTTTAGCAGCAAAAAAACCTAAAAACGAAGTATTTGGCATGGCAGGTATTCTTGATACTGCCCGCTATCGTGCATTTTTAGCCGAAGAGCTTGATGTTAATCCTAAAGATATTCAGGCATTGCTTATGGGCGGACATGGCGACACCATGGTACCACTACCACGCTACACTACAGTTTCAGGTATTCCGGTAACCGAACTTATCGATAACGATAAACTTAATGCAATTATTGAACGTACCAAAAAAGGTGGTGGCGAATTGGTAAATCTTATGGGAACTTCGGCATGGTATGCTCCGGGATCGGCTGCTGCTCAAATGGTTGAAGCAATAGTGCTTGATCAAAAACGAATATTCCCATGCTGCGCATACCTTGATGGCGAATACGGGTTAAACAATATTTACATTGGTGTGCCTGTTAAACTTGGAAAAAACGGAATTGAAGAGGTTATTGAAGTAAAACTCAACAATGACGAAAAAGAACTATTGAACTCTTCGGCCAAATCGGTTAAAGAAGTTATGGAAGTACTCGACAATATGAATCTTTTTGAGTAAAATAAACATATAATCATAATAAAGCCATTGCAAATTTTGTAATGGCTTTTTTTTGCTTTCTATAACAAAAAAATGAGGCAGTACTACCTAAATACTGCCTCGCATAACAATAAACACCCTTTCTCTTTTTCCTTGTACAATTTGCTTAATCGAAGGCGTAAATCCCCTATGCACAAATTACGCCTCAAAAAAAGGTGATTAACAACAAATCAAAGTTATACAAACCTATATGCACATTACATTCAAATCGTAAAATATAATAACCAAATCGTAAAAAAACGTGAATACACCTAAACTGTAATGTATATTCACGTAATTTGAATTTATTTTAAACCTTTTACCTTTAAATCAAATAAAATAAATATCAACTATACATACTGGTAATTAAAGCCTTACAATTAATACATCGTTTATGCAACCAAAAACTTTTTTAAATCAGCATCAACCTCACCACGCACGTTAATTCCATATTCTTTAACTAAAAAATCGGCTACTACAGGCGAAAGAAATGCAGGCAATGTTGGACCAAGATGAATATTTTTCACTCCCAAATAAAGCAGTGCCAATAAAACAATTACAGCTTTTTGTTCGTACCATGCAATGTTGTATACAATTGGAAGTTCGTTAATGTCATTCAATTCAAAAACTTCTTTAAGTTTTAATGCAATTACAGCAAGCGAATACGAATCGTTACACTGACCTGCATCCAAAACACGAGGAATTCCCTGGATATCGCCAAGCTGAAGTTTATTGTAACGATATTTAGCACAACCTGCAGTAAGAATAACAGTATCGGCTGGCAGTTTTTGAGCAAACTCGGTATAATACTCCCGCGATTTCATACGTCCATCGCAACCTGCCATAACAAAGAATTTTTTTATTGCACCGGATTTTACTGCATCAACAACCTTGTCGGCCAATTTCAAAACCTGATTGTGAGCAAAACCACCAACAATTGTTCCTTCTTCGATTTGTGTTGGAGGCGCACATTTTTTTGCGTGTTCAATAATTTCCGAAAAATCTTTAGCCTGTCCGTTGTTACGGTCGGCAATATGCTTTACTCCTTTAAACCCCGACGAACCGGTTGTGTAAACTCTGTTTATATAACTATCGGCCGGAGGCACAAGACAGTTTGTTGTAAACAATACCGGTCCGTTAAAAGCTTCAATTTCTTCTTTTTGTTTCCACCAGGCATTACCATAATTGCCCACAAAATGTTCGTATTTTTTAAATTTTGGATAATAATTAGCCGGCAACATTTCGCTGTGTGTATACACATCAACCCCGGTACCTTCGGTTTGAACCAGCAACTCTTCCATATCTTTTAAATCGTGACCGCTAATTAAAATTGCCGGATTGTTTCGGGTACCAATATTTACCTCTGTTATTTCAGGATTTCCGTAGCTCTGAGTATTCGCTTTATCGAGCAAAGCCATAACTTCGACACCATATTTTCCGGTTTCGTTCACTAAAGCTACAAGTTCGTCAATCGAAATATTTGTACGCGTAGTTTGAGCCAGCGCCTTGCTCATAAATGCATAAACATCATCATGAGCAAAACCTAAATTTGCAGCATGTTCGGCATAGGCAGCCATACCTTTTAAACCATATATTACCAGTTCTTTTAACGACCGGATGTTTTCATCGCCCTCGCTTTTTACTCCTACAACCCGGGCTTTTACATGCATTGCCGAAATACTGTTTGCCTGCCAGCGAACCGAATCATGCAAATCGGACGAAAGATCGATATCATTATCAACAAGTATTTTAGCAACATACTCACGCACTTTTAATCCTTCGTAAATTTTATTAATAATTTTTTCGTCGTCGAAATTAGCATTGGTAATTGTAACAAAAAGTGCTTCGTAAATAAATTTGTTTGCGACATCAACCGTTATCGAGTGGTTATTTGCCAACTCGTTTAAAATAGCTACTCCCTTTGATATGTACACAAGCAAATCCTGCAAATTCGATACCTCATCGGTTTTACCACAAACACCTTTTACGGTGCACCCTGTACCTTTTGCTGCTTCCTGACACTGAAAACAAAACATATTCTCTTCACGAATATTTTTCTCTTTAAAATTTTGATTTTGCATACCTTTTATAATTTTTATTTTTTGAATTTTCTTTGGTCAGCAAAAATAAAAGACAAAAACATCTGAGATTGTCACATGTGTTACAACTTTGACAAAAAAGATGATCAGTATTCGAAATAAATTCTGCTTTCAATTAAATATCACCAAACTAATCGAAATACAGTATTCTCTTTATTCGAGCTTAAGTGAATTGTTCCTCCGTGTGCACGCATAATTTGGCGTGAATAGCTTAAGCCAATTCCTGTGCCGGATTTTTTGGTGGTAAAGAACGGCACAAATATTTCATCGACTATTTCGTCGGGAATACCGGAGCCATTATCGATAACGGTTATTTCAGTTTTATTGTTATCTTTTTGACCAGCCACAATTTCAATCAGTGGGCTTATCGTTTGATTTAAGGCTTCGGCTGCATTTTTCACAAGGTTTACAATAACCTGAACCATCATTTGTTCATCTATCTGAA
>CAZARW010000071.1:0-14077 GCA_964487645.1 uncultured Prolixibacteraceae bacterium | reverse complement strand
TTAATTTCCGCTAAGATAAGCATATTCATGGTATTTGCAATGTGCCTAATTCAATCTATTTATATCAATAATTATCGGCTTACATGATATTTATCCGAATCTCTGTATTTTTTTACCGAATATCCATTTTCAAGAACCAATGTCCAGTATTTTCCTTTTATTGTATCGGCATGTATTTCAAACGGAGGAGCAAAGTACATGTAGCTAAAGTTGTAATTAAATAAAACTTCGTCGGCTGATAGCAGTTTTCCCCAGGGACCACTTGCTTGCACATTTTTGCATACAGTTCCTCTGTCCAAAAACGGAATGCTTTGCTCGGTATTGTATTGGTATTGTGTATTGTTATCGATTTTGATAAACAGAAAATCTCCGTCAAGAAATTTTTTCTGATATTTATCGTCAATAACCTGTTGTTTTTTTGTAATCTGCTCTTCCTGTTCTTCAAATTCCGAAGCATTGTATGTTTTATACATTTTATCGCGTATTTCAAAAAAGTCTTCGTAAAATTCAAAATTGTAAAAATCAATTACAAAATCAATAATGTTTGTTTTATAATTTATCTCATTAATCCACATCGTGTCTTTTTGACTCATCAGTAGGCCGTATGTGGGATACAGTGCTTTTGCAAACATATTGTTGGTAAGTTGGCTGTTTTGGATATTTTGCAGTAATTGAAGTTGCTTTTGTTTGTTGTTCTCATAACTGTTTTCGTTTAATATCATCGATATCAGATGAGGAGTTCCGATTTTTAGTTCGTTGTGTGTTTCTCTGATAAAATCTTTTCCAACCGAAACACTGCGCATTTTTTTTGCAGCAATTGCCAGTCGTATATGTTCGGTTTGGTCGATATTGTTTTCAGCCTTAAGTGCTTGCTCTAATGCCCTGGCTTCAATTTTCATCAATATACGATTCGATGTTTTTTGGAGATGAGTACAGTTTGTGACTTTTATTTTATCAAAACCCTGTTTATCCTGATGATACTGTGCCATTGTATGTGCCAGTAAGTTTTTTTGCTCATCAGTATTTTGTGGAAGGGGGCTTGAAATAACAGCCCATTTTTGTTCATTCCAGTCAATAATCCGGCTTGTACCCGAATCAACGGTAAACGGAACATTTCCCAGGTATATCTCCTGCCCGGGGTTAAATCCCTTAATGTTGGTATTTGACCAGGCCTGCCGGTTTGAATCAACCAAAAGTATGTGGCCATTCATATTAAAATCATATATTTTCTGATTGTTGAGCATTTGATCCGACATTTCGAAAAAATCTTTTGCTTTTTGGGCATCAGATTTCGGTTTGTGTGTTTTATTGCAAGCTGTAATAAATGCAATAATCAATAAAAACGATATGACTTTTAATGTTCTCATAATTTTTCAGAAACAGGTGTTTTCAATTGTGAGCTAAAGTAGATAAAAACTCGCTTTTCCCGAAATGAATTCTTATTGCTTATTCATGGTATTTCAACACCTTAAAACTTAATGATTTTTGAACTTTTGCTGTGTAATTTTACTGTTAATTGTTTAAGAGTTGTTGTTGTGTGTTGATAGTGAGGAAAATAGTGTGTTTGTGGAGTGGGTGATGATAAAAAAATACATTTTAGTATGAATTTATTTTGATTATTAAATATTTTTCATCATCATTGTAATTCAAATCACAATATGCAAAGAAAAAATAAACATATTATTCTGATGAACAACTGCTGTTGTTGTATGTTTTGTTGCTGTTAATATCAACAGTATTTTTTTTGTATATCCTACATTTTCCTTTTTACAATTATTTCTTAGTATTTTTATAATCAATAAATAGAATTTTATGAGTAAAGTAAGTCAAATTACAGAGCTTATTGGCAATACGCCATTAGTTAAGCTTAACCGCATTACACAAGGTGTTGATGCAACGGTTTATGTAAAGTTGGAGAGTATGAATCCCGGAGGTTCGGTAAAAGACCGTTTGGCTTTTGCAATGCTCGAGACTGCAGCTCGCGAGGGTAAAATAAACTCCGACAGTGTGATAATTGAGCCAACAAGTGGAAATACCGGTATAGGACTTGCTATGTTGTGTGCGGTATACGGATATCAATTAATTATTGTTATGCCCGAGAGTGTATCAACCGAACGCCGCTCGATACTTAAGGCTTACGGAGCTCAGCTTTATTTAACACCGGCATCGGGCGGAATGAAGGGGGCTATTTCAAAAGCCAACGAACTCGCTGCAAAAACACCTAATTCGTTTATTCCAATGCAATTCGAAAATAAGGCCAATGCCGCATATCACGAAAAAACTACCGGCCCTGAAATATGGCTTGATACCGATAAAAAAGTTGATGTTTTTGTGGCAGGAGCAGGAACAGGCGGCACAATTACCGGAGTGAGTCGATTTTTAAAAAGTAAAAATTCGCAAATACAAACGGTGGTTGTTGAGCCAAGTTTATCGGCTGTTTTATCCGGAAATGATCCGGGTTCGCATAAAATACAAGGGATTGGTGCCGGCTTTGTTCCAAAAGTTTACGACAAGCGTGTAGTTGACGAAATATTTAAGGTTGATGACGAAAAAGCATTTGAATTAGCCCGTAAGCTTGCAAAAGAAGAGGGGATTTTTTCGGGTATTTCGTCGGGGGCAAATGTGTATGCAGCACTCGAAATTGCACGTCGCCCCGAAAATAAAGGCAAAACAATAGTTACTGTAATTTGCGATACAGGTGAACGATATTTAAGTACTCCATTATATACAAGCGATGACAGCAATTAAAAATAAAAAAATAACAAATATTCTGCAGCAGGCAGTAAACGGATTGTCCGACAAAGAATCGTACAACAGTTTATGCCATGCACATTCGGTTGGTGAACCAATGCCTTCGGGTGAGCAACTTGGCATTATAGTGAATAAAATTCGTGAAATATTGTTTCCCGGATATTTTGGAAATACAAAACTCGATCCCTTAACCATAAACTATTATATGGGGGTTTATGTTGATGAGGTATTTGAATTGTTAAGTGAGCAAATTCTTGCAGGTATGTGTTTTTCGTGCAGCGAAAGCAGCCGCAAAGAAAAAATACCGATGCTTCAAAAAACCGAAATTGCCCGCGAAAAGGCAGCCGCGTTTATTGCTTTTTTGCCTGAGTTGCGCCGTGTATTGGCTACCGATGTTGAGGCTGCTTATTATGGCGATCCCGCTGCACAGGGAAGGGGAGAGGTAATATTTTGTTATCCTGCAATTCGAGCTATATCGAGTTACCGCATTGCTCATAAATTGCTGGAGCTCGATATTCCTTTAATTCCGCGAATCATTTCCGAAATGGCACACTCCGAAACCGGAATCGACATACATCCTCGTGCACAAATTGGTGAATTTTTTACAATTGATCACGGAACAGGTACTGTAATTGGTGCTACTTGTATTATTGGCAACAATGTTAAACTTTATCAGGGAGTTACTTTGGGGGCTAAAAGTTTTCCGCTCGACGAAAACGGAAACCCCATAAAAGGGATACCGCGCCATCCTATAATCGAAGACAATGTGATTATTTATTCACAAGCAACAATTTTGGGGCGTATTACCATTGGAAAAGGATCGGTTATTGGTGGAAACGTTTGGGTTACTAACGATTTACCTCCGGGTTCGAAAGTAATTCAAATGAAAGCCCGTAGTGCAAGTTTTATTGATGGTGCCGGCATTTAATGTTCATATAATCAAAAAAATGCGTATGTTTTACTGTAAATTCATACGCATTTTTTTTTTGCAATAATGGCCGTGTGTTTTTTTATTTTTTTAAATATTGAGCGGCCGGTGTATCAATAATCCAAACAATTTCTCCATGTTTTGCTTCGATATGAGTAGCCGGTAAATCTAAATTTTTATCGAGTAATACCTCTTTTACTTTTTGTGCTTTGTTTGCTCCGGTAGCAATAAAAACAATGTGATTTGCATTGTTAATCAACACACCGGTAAACGATATACGTGTTTGGCCACTTTGTGGATTTTTTGCAACATCGCACAGTTTATCTGATTGAAGTAAATGCATTTGATTGGGGAAAATTGATGCCGTATGTCCATCATCGCCTAGTCCTAAAAATACAATATCGAAGCATGGAATGTCGTTTTTTTTAGCTACAGAACTTTCTATTTCGGATGCATAGCGAATAGCTTCGTCTTGAGGTATGTTTTCGCCATAAACCCGATGAATATTTTTGGGTAAAACACCCATTGGTTCGAGCCAGAGTTTGTGAGCCCAATAGTAGTTGCTGTCGGGGTGATTTGGAGGAACACACCGATCGTCGCCCCACCAAAAATGTACACGTTTATCGTACAGTTTTTTGCTGTAATGTTGCTCTAAATATTGAAATATTGCTTTAGGAGTATTGCCACCCGATAATGCAATATGAATAGATTCGGATGTTTTAAACCGAATTGTATTTTGTATAAGGTCGGCAATTTCTTCCGATATTTGTTCAATATTTTTTAGCACTCGTATCATAGATAAAACGTGTTTAAATCAAGTTGAAATTATTGCAGGTAAAAAAATGTTGTGATGCTTATTGCTAAAACCACTATGGTAATTATTTTATGTAACAACAAAACCACCTCCGATGTTTTATGATTTTGCCGGCTCATAATACTTCCACTTGCAAACAAAATTAAATACATTATTGCAATTATGGCAATAAGAACAATAGCCGTAAAGCGGGGTGTATTCTCGTTAAATATTTTAATAAAAGCAACAACTGTCGTAAGTACTACAATAAGAGCACTAAATTTATGCAGTGAAATTTTTAATTTGCTGTATGGATGTCCGGTTTTTTTAAGAACCATACCGCTAACGAGTGTTGCAATAAAGAACAAACCCAGTGTAATTAACCAAATGTTTATTGATGTCATAATACGTGTTTTTAATGATGAGTATGTGTTTAATTTTTTTTACTTAATATTTTGAACATCATAAAAATATCGATTTTTTTTTAGTCTTAAGATTATTTTTTTTCTAAATGAACATTCAACATCGAAAAAAAAAAATTAAACCCTTTTAGAGCTTTGATGTTATTGTTTACATCAAATTACATAAAGCAAAAAGATTTATAAAATATATGGAAAAAATCAGATCAAAAGTTATATCACTCACCAATGTTTCATCAAACGCCTACATTGTAAAAATTGAGCGCAGAGATTTTGAATTTAAGGCCGGACAGTATTTGGCATTGAGTGTTGAAGGACAGCCCAAAGCGCGTGAATATTCGATATACAGTTCGGAGCAGGATGATTACATAGAGTTGCTGATAAAAGAGCTTGGCGAGGGGGAAATGTCGCGGCAACTTAAGCATGTAAAAATTGGAACCGAAGTTGAGATTTCGGGGCCTTATGGGTATTTTACTTTGCCACCAAAAGGGCTTGAAAAAAAACAAGCCATTGTTTTTGTCGCAGCCGGAACAGGTATTGCTCCTTTTCGGAGTATTATCCGGTCAAATCAGCATTTGAATTATACATTGCTGCATGGAGTGCGCAATGAAAGTGAGGCATACAATCAATCTGATTATGATCCGAAACGATATGTTTTGTGTTCGTCGGGCCAAACCGGGATTGGTTTTGGGGGGCGTGTAAGTGATTATATACAGCAAAACGGTGTAAACACTGCTGCATTATATTATTTATGTGGAAGTTCGCAAATGGTTAACGATACCATCCAAATACTAAGCGAGAAGGGTATCGATAAAGAAAATATAAAAACCGAAGTGTTTTACTAATTAATGCAAAAAAAAAAACACTTACCGAATAGTTCGATAAGTGCTTTTTTGTATGGTATGTTTTATTATTTCTGTTGTTGTAAATCAGTTGAATCTTTAATGATACTGTTTTTATCAACAGTGAGTTTTGTATTTTCGTCAACCTGCATAACAACAGCATTGTCTTTTATACTAACTACTTTTCCGTAAATGCCGCCTGTAGTGATAACTTTATCGCCTTTTTGAATTGATTCGCGGAATTTACGCAATTCTTTTTGTCTTTTGGCTTGTGGCCTTATCATGAAGAACCAAAAAATTACCAAAATGGCAATCATTGGCAAAAACATTTTCAGTGGATTTGCTGTTTCGGCTTGAGCTTGTAAAATGATACTTAGATAATTCATTGTATTTAATTTATTTGTTTATATCTGATTTTATGTTGAATACACAATGTCAAAAATACTTTTTTCTGATTGAATAGCAAGAGTAATTTTATTTATTTAACATTTTGACTTATTCGCCAATCAGTCCTCTTCCGGTTTTTTGAATTTTTTCTTCGTTTTTAAGTGTTTTAAGTATTTTATCGAGAATTCCGTTTATGAAGTTGCGACTTTTGTTTGTACTGTAGTATCGAGCCAGGTCGATATATTCGTTTAGGGTTACTTTTGTAGGAATTGATGGAAAGTATAAAAACTCGCAAATTGCCAGTTCCATGATTAAAATATCGATAAAAGCAACTCTTTCGATATCCCAGTTTAATAAATGATGTTTAATAATTTTACTGTTTTCATCGTGGTTTAATATCGATTTGCGAAGCAGGTTTTTTGTAAAATCAATATCGTCATCATCTTTAAATAATGGCATCAGCGATTTTAGATCGGACGAGTTGGGCTTAAATTTTTGAAGAGTTTTTATAATCATACTAATTACAAACTCGATATCGTCGTTCCAGTAAATGCTTTTTTCTTCGAGCACCTGAAACAAGTCAGCCGACTCGGCCACAATGTGTGCATAAAAGAAATCAACAATGCTCCGATCGTCGTTTAAGCTGTTTTCGGGAGCTTCCATATATGCATTGTATTCGCTGCTGGTAATGAGTTGATCGTATAATTTTTTGATAAGCTCGGGATGATCGACCCAACTGAGTTTTTTTGATTCGACATATTTTTGAAGCGACTTGTTGTTTTCGAGATTGAGTATAATCCCGTTGTTTACAAATCTGCGGTTTGGATTGAGATCCTCAGAAGTCGGCATTTTTTTCTGCATTTTAATGTCGATGCGATTGCTTGCATAATTGCGAACATCGGTTAAAAGCAGCAATAGTAAATGATACAAATCGTACGATTTGTCGATACTGTGAAAAAGCTCTTTTTCAGCTTGTTTTATTGTTTGATCAGACGATGAACGGAATGCATATAACGACTGCATTACCTTAATTCTTATTATTCTTCTGCTTATCATTTAAAAGAACTGTTTTTTATTTTGCAGCAAAAATAGTTTTTTTTTATAAGCGAACTAAATTATATCCGCAAATTACACGGGAGTTTTTTAGTAAAATAACATTACAAATCATCTGTAATATTTATGTTCTGGCAGGCAGGGGTTTAGCATGTATTTTTCTTCTTTGGTTTTTTTGCGGTTTTTGGTCGTGTTGCTTTTGGCAGATTTGTGTTACTGATAAAAAAAATATATGATATATTTGACTTGAAAATGTGTATTTTTTTGAGTAAATCCAAATGAACTTATGTTAAAAAAACAATTTATGAAACAATTCTATGTGTGTTTAATATTGCTGTTTTTAACCCTTTTTTCATCGGCTCGCGAAGGAATGTGGATTCCTTTGTTGCTTGATAAAAATATTGACGAAATGCAGCAAATGGGGTTTACTCTGAGTGCAAGCGATATTTACGATATTAATAATTCGAGCATGAAAGATGCAGTTGTATTGTTTGGCTATGGGTGTACCGGCGAAATTATATCGCCCGGGGGTTTATTAATAACTAATCATCATTGTGGTTTTGGACAAATACAATCGCACAGTTCGGTCGAAAACGATTATTTGAGCAACGGATTTTGGGCTATGTCTCGCGACGAAGAGCTTCCGAATAAGGATTTAACTGTAACATTTTTGGTCGAAATGCGCGATGTTACATCACAGGTTTTGTTCAATACCGACACCATATTCAATCTGAGCGAAAAACAAAAAATTATTGATCAAAACATACAGCATTTAACCGATACTGTTGTTGACGGAACCCATTACGAAGCTCAAATAAAACCCTTGTATTATGGCAATAAATACTATATGTATATTACCGAAAAATACCTTGATGTTCGTTTAGTTGGTGCACCGCCCTCGGCAATTGGCAAGTTTGGCGGCGATACCGATAACTGGATGTGGCCACGCCATACCGGCGATTTTGCCTTGTTTCGTATTTATGCCGATTCGCTTAATAATCCGGCTCCTTATTCCGAATCAAATGTGCCCTATACTCCTAAAAAGTATTTTCCAATCAATATTTCGGGTATCGATGAGGGCGATTTTACTATGATATTTGGTTATCCGGGAACTACACAGCAGTATCTTTATTCCGATGCAGTAAGGCAATTGGTAAATCATCGAAATCCAAACCGTATTGATATACGCAATATTAAACTCGATATTTTGCGTGAAGCAATGAATAATAACCCACGCACTCGTATTCAGTATGCTGCAAAATATGCATCGGCAAGCAATGCCTGGAAAAAATGGCAGGGCGAAACCCGGGGCCTCAAACGTCTCGATGCTGTAAATGTGAAACTTCATGATGAAGAAGATTTTCAAAATTGGCTTAAACTCTCAAAAAGCCAAACTGCAAAATATCAAAACGTACTGAGTCGTTTCGATTCACTTTATACTCTTATCGAGCCGTTTCAGAGTGCGAAGGATTATTACGATGAAATAGTTTTTAGGGGTGCCGATGCTTACAAAATGTATGGGCATTTGAACTCGGTGTTGCACGAAGCATCTGATTTTAGCCTCGAAAAAACTACCGATTTTATGGAGAGTTATTTTAAAGATTACAATGAGAGTGTCGATAGGGAAGTGTTTTCAGCTTTAATAAATAAACTATATTCTGATGTTGACAGTACCTTATTGCCTGCACATTTCTTGTCTTATTTCGATGGGAAGAACCCAATATCGGAAATCGGAAAAATCTATCAAAACTCGTTGTTTGCCAATAATACAAAGCTAAAAAAAATCATTAAGGCTAACGATTACGAAAACCTTACAAAGCAAATACGGGGCGACAACTTGTATCAGTTTTATAATTCGTTGGTAACATTTTATTATGCAACAATTCTTGATCGCTATTTGGAACTGTCAAAACAAATTGGCGACAATCAAAAGAAATATATGGCAGGCATACTCGAAATGCGTTCCGGCGAGAATATGTATCCCGATGCAAATCTTACTTTACGGGTTTCGTACGGTAAAGTTGAGGGATATTATCCAGCCGATGGTGTATATTATTCTCATTATACTACCCTCGATGGTATTATCGAAAAAGATAATCCTGATATTTACGATTATAGGGTTCCCGATAAATTGAAACAGCTATATTATAATTCCGATTACGGAAATTATGCAAACAGTAACGGAGAATTGTCTGTGTGTTTTATTGCATCGAATCATACTACCGGAGGAAATTCGGGCAGCCCCGTATTAAACAAACATGGACATTTGGTGGGAATAAATTTTGACAGATGTTGGGAAGGTACTATGAGCGATATTATGTTTGATCCCGAAAAATGTCGCAACATTTCGCTCGATATGCGTTACATGCTCTTTTTAGTCGATAAATTTGCCGGTGCCGATTATTTAATCAACGAAATGGAAATCATTCGTTAACAATTAAATGAGCTTGCATAAGTAGGTTTAACAATCTTCAAATAACTCAATATTTATATCCATATCGTTTCACAAATTCAATGATTTTGTAATTGTGAAGTCAGTTTGTTGTGAATGTTCTATAATAGGTTTATTTATTATGTGTTTAGATTTTATGTTGATAAATATTGAAATTTTATTATTGTATTTTTCTCGTTTCTGTTGATATTTTATTCGTAATAGTATGAAATTTGGTTAAATAACTCCTCATCGCAGAAGGAGGAGCGAGGATTGATGTTTATTCACAGTTCGCTTGTGTTTGACTAATAAAAAGATTATTTTTATTCCAGGTTATCAGAGTCTTAGTAGTAGTAAATAAGTCTGTGCCTGTATTTTGAGCACAAACAAATTTTAAAATGAAAGTTAACCATATCTGCCAAACAATCAAGCAAGATCACTTAAACAATAAAAATATTATCCCATGAAAATAACTGCCTTATTATTTTCTGTTTTGTTAGCAATTTTACTGATAGGTTGTAACGAAGAAACAACAGAAAGAATTTATTCAATATCAGGTACCGTTCAAAAAGGGCCATTTATTAATGGCAGCGAAATAGTAATCTATGAACTCAGTCCATCGTTATCGCCAACCGGCAAGAGTTTTCATAGTACGATATCAAATGTTGGTAAATTTGAAATAACTTCAATCCCATTGGTCTCATCTTATGTTGAACTGGTTGCCAGCGGTTTTTATTTTAATGAAGTAACAGGAGAACTTTCGACGGCACCTATAACTTTAAAAGCAATTGTTAACCTTGACAACAAAGAAAATATTAACGTAAACCTATTAACAAACCTTGAATTCCGTCGCGTCAAATATCTTATTAACCATGAAGGCAAAACATTTGACGAGGCTAAAGAAATGGCTAAGCTCGAAATATTAAAGTTTTTCAATTTTAACACTTCAGCATTTTCCGATCCTGAATTATTGGATATTAGTGCAAGTGGTAACGACAATGCCATTCTATTAGCCATTTCATCAATTTTTCAGGGTAATTTATCTACAGCCGAAATGAGTAAATGTATGAGCGATTTGATTACCGATATAGAAACTGATGGAACTATAGACAATTCAGACATACAAAACCTGCTGTATTCACAAGCAAAACTCTTGAATGTTGAAAAGATAAAACAAAATATAGTGAATAATTATAGTAATTTTGGGATTGAAGTAGATGAGGTAAATCATTTTGAAGAAAAAATAGCAGAATACATTACGAATTCAGAAGCTCAATTTATTTCTCCATTCGTATTCCCGCCTTCTACAAGCAATGGGATCAACCTATTAAATACAAACTTATCAAAATTTCAGGTTAACACGTCATATGTATTTGCTGTTGAAATGCCTGCAACAGGGGAAATAAAGATTAAGTTAGAGCAAACATTTGGACCCGGTTTTTTTTATCGCAACACTACGAATTCGCACGGAGTTGGAGCAATTGTTAATAGCATCTATTCTCATATCATCTTTTCCTCAAAGAATAATGAACTAATTGAAGCACCTATACATTTTGAAGGTTATGGCGAAGCAACAATTGAGGTATTTTATAATGATGAAGAATTGCCAACAACAACAAAGACTTTTTCATGGGGTGGTTATAATGATCGGTCAGATTATAATTTTCCGCATGGCGACCCTTTTGGAATGAATTTATTTTCATTATGCGATAGCTCTGTAATTACCTCCGATTCCATTTATCTTATGGCGATTTGGCCAATAGAGGGTCAATTATATACATTTAATTTTGAATTGAATTTACCTGAAAATACAACTGTTGAAGTTGTTGATAGTTGGGGTTCCCAAGCCTATTCCATAGTTGACAGTAAATTCAATGTTACCCTAAACAACGATGAATCAGGATTTGTTGGTAACATCAAGTTTAAGTTTAACGGGGAAGGGATTATCGGTTTAACCAGCGATTTTGCATTTCAAAATGGGAGCAATCTTACACGAACATTTTATTTAGAACCCTAAAACATCGAATGGTATTTGTGCTTCCCCCAATAGAGTTAACTTTTTTGTTCGTTAATTTATTCATTTATTATTATTCGAAGAAGGATAAAGTGCTTTTGCATACGATGCAGAATTATCCACAATAATTCCTACATACGATCCATTATAAAAATTAAAAGTACCGGATACTGTTGCCGAACTCATTGAAACTTTATATCCCGATTGCGGCGAAATCCCAATCCCAACATTTCCACTACAATCCTGTTGGATTTGAGCGTCTAACGATAAATGAGCAAATAGCAAGAATAGCAAAATTAAAAGATTGGTTGTTTTCATTCTTTCAAATTGTATATTTATTAAGGTAACTCATAGCTTGCCCCGATTTTTCGGGGGAACTCGCTTTGATCATAGGTGGGTGTGATTAAAGCCTCTAACCATGCTCGTTTCATTTTTTTAACTTTAAGGTGTGTTATTTTAAGTAAAGTCATTGAATATTAGACTTGTAAATATATTGATTATTTTAATGTTTGTCAATATAAATTCAAAAGTGGTAATGTAATTTTCAGTATGAAGGCTGTATTGATAGATAAATGAAACGGGGAGTATATAGCTTGAAAATACAATGAGTATTCGAATTTTGACAAAAGACAATTATACAGCAACACATTAAAATGTATTATAAATTTTAACAGTTCGTTATTGTTTTTTTTTAATTTCTGATAGTGAGTTGCTTGTAATTTGATAGTGTATTTTATTAAGGTGTTGATATTTAATTTATTACAAATAAAGTCTGTTGTCTCAGATCCCAGATTTAATGATCTATTGCCTTTGTAAACTTTATTCTGCTCTTTGTGTTTATATGATAAAATATTTACACATTTTTTTTGTGGTGTAATGGTATTTTTTATCAATCAATATAAAATACATATACCCGGATAAGCTTACGCTTTAAAAGTAAAATAACAACAAAACAACAGCATATGGCACAATTTAAAGTTCAAATGCCTAAAATGGGCGAAAGTGTTCAGGAGGCAACCATTACAAAATGGTTTGTAAAAGAAGGGGATACGGTTGAAGAAGACGACCTTCTTTTTGAAATTGCCACCGAAAAGGTTGATTCCGAAATCCCTTCGCCTGTCGATGGGGTGGTAACAAAAATACTTTTTGAAGTTGATTCGGTTGTAGATGTTGGTGAAACCGTAGCCATTATAAAAGTTGATGGCGAAGCCGATGATGACGATGATTCGGCAGACAACCAGGAACCAGAAGAAAAAGAAACGGCTGAAGCAAAACCGCAGTCTGGTACGGCTGAGCAACCGGATAAAAAGGATGAACCGGTTGTTGATGCTGATGCTGAAGCTACAAGGTTTTACTCACCCCTGGTGCGCTCTATTGCAAAAGAAGAAAATATTTCGATGAAAGAACTTGAGTCGATTAAAGGGAGTGGCGAAAACGGAAGAGTGCAGAAAAAAGATATTTTGGCTTACATCGAAAATGGGGGAGAAGCCAACAAAGCAAAATCGGAAGAACGGTTGCAGTCCGAATCGAAACCGCAAAAAGAAATGCCAAAAGTATCTGTTTCGATTGGTGCCGACGACCAGGTTGTTGAAATGGACAGGGTGCGTAAGCTCATTGCCGACCACATGGTACAATCGGCTCAAACGGCTCCGCATGTTACCAACGTAGTTGAGGCCGATGTTACCAATTTGGTTTTGTGGCGATCGAAGGTAAAGGACGAATTTCAGAAAAAATACGGAGAAAAATTAACCTATATGCCTGTATTTACCGAGGTTGTTGCCGCAGCTTTGCGCGAATTTCCTATGGTTAATTCATCGGTCGATGGTGATAAAATAATTTTGCGAGGGAAAGTAAATGTGGGAATTGCAGTGGCTAAACCCGATGGAAACCTCATTGTTCCGGTGATACGCGATGCCGACCAAAAAAACCTGGTAGGGCTTACCAGTTCGCTGAACGATTTGGCAAACCGGGCTCGCAACAATAAACTATCGCCCGACGAAATTACAGGTGGTACTTTCAGTATTACAAACTTTGGTTCGTTTCGAAATCTTTTTGGTACTCCAATTATAAACCAGCCGCAGGTTGCTATTTTGGCTACCGGAAATATTGAGAAAAAACCGGCTGTTATGGAGACACCCACCGGCGATGCTATTGTGGTACGTCATAAAATGTTTTTGTCGCTATCGTACGATCATCGTGTGGTTGATGGTGCATTAGGGGGTGAATTTTTACGTCGTATTGCCGACTTACTCGAAGAATTTGATGTTAACCGTAAAATATAACAATCATGAGCAGTATATATCCTAAAAAATACACCATAAAAAATGTCGATAAAAAAACGCTCGAAAAGTGGTACACTACGCTTGTAGTAGGCCGTAAACTCGACGAAAAGGCACCCAATTATCTCAAACAGGCTATTGGCTGGTCGTATCATGCACCCTATGCGGGGCACGATGGTA
>CAZARW010000070.1:0-14770 GCA_964487645.1 uncultured Prolixibacteraceae bacterium | reverse complement strand
CGATATGAAAGAAGAACATTATCTCACAACCGAGCAATTTCTTGAAGCCATTGATCAAAATATGAAAATTGCCTATACTCAATAAACAACAAAAAATAATAAACGATGGAATATATAAAAAACCGATTTTACAATAAAGCTTCGAAATGTATTACCGAATACAATAAACTTAAAAAAGAACACGGCGATAAAGTAATTGCAAATGTTACCTTAGGCCAAATAATGACAGGAATGAAAGGTGTTCCAAGTTTGATTACCGACACTTCGAAACTCGACCCACAGGAAGGGATTCGTTTTAGAGGCTACACCATTCCTGAAATCCGTCAGAAGCTTCCACGCCTGAAACCCGAGGGTGAGCCACTGCCCGAGGGTATGTTCTACTTGCTGCTTATGGGTGAAATCCCAAGCGAGGAAGATGTATTCAATATTTCGAAAGACTGGTCAACCCGGGCACACGTACCACAGCACGTGTACGATGTTATTGACTCGATGCCCAAAAATGCCAAACCTATGACCCAGTTTAGTGCTGCTATTGTAGCCATGGCTACCGAGTCGCTTTTCCAAAAAGCCTACCGTTCGGGCATTGGCAAACAGTTTTACTGGGATTTTATTTACGACGATGTAATGAACCTGATTGCCAAACTGCCACGTGTAGCGGCTTATATTTACCGTCGTAATTTCTACAATGGCGACCACATTGAACCCAACCGCAGGCTCGACTGGGCCGGCAACCTGGCACATATGATGGGACACGACTCGGAAGAAGTGAAACGCTTACTTCGTCTGTACATGGTTATTCACTCCGACCACGAAGGTGGAAACGTATCGGCACACGCAACCCATTTGGTTGGCTCGGCTTTAAGTAACCCATACTATTCGTTTGCTGCCGGAATGCTTGGTTTATCAGGTCCTTTACATGGATATGCCAACCAGGATGTTGTACACTGGATTTTTGACCTTTGGGATGAACTCGATACCGAAGATCCAAGCAAAGAACAACTCGAGAAATATGTAAAACAAACACTTGAAAACGGACGAGTTGTACCCGGTTACGGCCATGCTGTTTTGCGTCAAACCGACCCTCGCTTTACTGCACAAAAAGAATTTGCCGATAAATATATAAAAGATGACAATTTGGTAAATACCGTAAACAGGCTTTACGAAGTAGTTCCGCCAATATTGGGCGAAATTGGTAAAATTCAAAATCCCTGGCCTAATGTTGACGCCTATTCGGGAGCTTTACTTCACCACTATGGTATAAAAGAATATACATTTTATACTGTACTGTTTGGTGTTTCGAGAGCTTTGGGTGTACTTTCGTCGCTTGTAATGGACAGATTATATGGCCTGCCCATTGAACGGCCTTCGTCGCACGAACTAAAATGGTATGTTGAACAGGCAACTGGGAAAAAACCAACGTGTTCATAAAATCACAATTATCATAAAAAAATAACGAGAAGCAAAAAATGCTTCTCGTTTTTATTTATAACTGTGCTTTATCGTTAAAAGCATTATTCCAAAATCATGTCCGCAAACAAAAGAATAAAATTACACTTGTTCGTTTTCGGATTTACCTATGAAAGCCAAAGCTACGGCAACCATAAATATTGCAAAAGCTATTAGTAAATACATCATTTTAATGTCCTCCCATTTTAATTTACACTTGTAATTTAAGACACGATAGTCTTCTATTCAAGTTTTTAAATACTAATTTGATAAACGACAAAATAGCTTTGATGAACGACCCATAAGTGTTGATGAAAAATGATTGTAATACTCAACATTTCTTAAATAATTGTAAACTTCAGAGCAAAAATGTATGCAATGCCTCTAAACATTTTTGATCGCTTTTCTTATCAAAACAAAAAAATAGTTTTGAATACAAACAAAAAAAGCAAGACTGGACAAGAACAAATTTGATATGATGAGTATTTTTGCTTTAAACACAAATACGAAATAAAAAAAGGCCATAAATACGATGAAAGCCAAAACAAACAACAACTACCAAAATGCAATAAACAGAACAATTGACTATATAAACACTCACATAAGCGATGAGATAAATATTAAAAAGCTTGCAAATGTAGCCTGCATTTCGGTCTATCATTTTCACAGGATTTTCAAAGCACATATAGGTGAATCGGCAGGAGCTTACATTACACGTATACGTCTCGAAAAAGCTGCACTGAAATTGCAAACAGGAAATGATTTACTGAGCCATATAGCCGAAAAAACCGGATATCAAACACAGCATTCATTATCAAAAGCTTTTAAAAAACACTTTGGTATAAGCCCTACTGCTTTTCGAAAAATGAATTCATATTATACAGCGCAAACTGAAAAACCAAAATATCTGAAACAGACTCTCGAACCAAAAATTATTTTATGCAATGAGAAACACCTTGTATATATTCGCATCATTGCAAAATATGGCGAACAAAACAAATACACACAAGCATGGAAACAACTCTGGAAATATGCAAAACAAAATCAACTGATAACAGATTATACCGAAAGTATAGGTTTAAGTTTTGACGATCCGAATATAACAAAAGCCGAACAATGTCGATTTTATGCCTGCATAACAACTAACAGCACCACAAAAGCCCATGCCGAATTTGGAATATGTACATTACCAAAAGGGAAATTTGCAGTTTTTACACACAAAGGCTCATATTCAGGCTTAAACGATGTATATAAATTTATTTATATTGATTGGCTTCCTCAATCGGGATATACAATTCGCAACAGTACACCGTTCGAGAAATATTTGAATAACCCTGCGAAAGTACCCGAAAATGAAATACTCACAGAAATTTACATCCCAATAAAATAAAAATCTACTATGGAAGAATTTTTACAAATTACAAAAGACAATATCGAAAAAGAACATATTTGTTGTGCCATATCGGACAAAAAATGCGCTGCCGGCTACCAACTAAAGAAACAATGGTTGAAAAATGAATTTGATAATGGCTATGTTTTTCGCAGGATAGATGCTCGTGCAAAAGTATTTATTGAATACGGGCCGGCCGAAAATGCATGGATTCCGATTACAGCACCTGGGTATTTCAACCTCAATTGTTTTTGGGTATCGGGCCAGTATAAAGGCAAAGGCTACGGAAAAAAATTGCTTAAGTATGTTGAAGATGATGCAAGAAAACAAGAAAAGAACGGATTGGTAACAGTTGCCGGATCAAAAAAATTTCATTTTATGAGCGACACAAAATGGTTATTACGACATGGTTTCGAAGTATGCGACCAAAGTATGGGTTTTAGTTTATTGGTTAAAAAATTGAACAAAAGTGACGTTATTCCAATGTTTAATGAATCGGTAAAATCACAAAAACCCATAAATACAAAAAGTATTACAGTTTACTATTCGAACCGCTGTCCGTTTACCGATTTTCATGTAAACACATCGCTAATAGAAACAGCAAAAAAACGAAACCTTTCACTTGAAATTCATAAACTTGAAACCATGCAACAAGCACAACTGGCACCAAGTCCGGCTACCATTTTCAGTTTGTTTTACAAGGGTGAGTTTATTACAACTGATGTTAGTGTATGCATGGACACCCGTTTTGATAAAATACTGGAAAAACACAAATCAGTTAAAAAATAAGAATTTATGACTCCTTTTTTAATAAATCACTAAATGTAAATTATTATTCAAAACCCTTTTAATATATATTAATACAATTATTGTAACCTGCTTTACAAACACACTCAACAAAAACATCATTACTGTTCGGGATAAATAATTACAATGTTATTTTTTTTCATTCGGTTAATGCTATTGTTCATAATGTGCTCAAATTGACGGCTATACGAAGCGGTATCGCGCCGCGAGTGAACAAAAATCAACAATTCGCTGGCACTGTTTTTAATTTCGCTCCGTTGTTTTTTACGTGGCTTTAGGCTTGAGTTTTGCACTTCGAGAAATTTCACACAATTATGTTTTATCAAATATGCCTCAATTGCTTCGTGCGTCATTTGCGATGTGCAATTTACCGAGAACTTTAGCTGCAAACTTTTGGCTAAATTAATAACCGAATCGAGCCACAAAGAAAAACCGTTTTCAAATTGGGCATTTCCATTACAAAACAAGGTAATGCGTTTAACCTCACGAAACGATGATGGAGTTTTTAACACCAAAAGCATACGTCCGGTTTTTTCGAGCAGCTTATTCAGTACATTTCCAAAAAGTATGTGCAAGGGAGTATTCCGGTTATTCCACCCCATTACAATACCAGTGGCCACTATTTCGTCGGCAGCCCGAACAATACCGTTTGTTATATTGGCATCAATGCGCGTATTTGTTTCAAAAGGCACTTCGCATTGCATAGAGTCAATAATTTTTTCGATTTGTTTTTGTTTTTCATCAATTTGCTGCCTTACCTCGCTGGTTCGGTTTGTAAAAACAGTAAGCGGATAAATAGGAGTAACCGATTCGTCGGCTTTGATTAATGCCGCAAAATCGAGTAAATTTTCCATGTTTGCTGGATTAGCAACTGGAACCAACAATTTTTGATCGGCTTTCTTTTTGCCCGATGAAGTATCATTTTCTTTGATCAACATTTTTTTGCCCGAATACTGTGTTATATACGAACTTGATATGCTGGTAACAAGAATCAGAATAACAGTATTATTAAGCACCGCATCGCTAACCAATCCCATGTTTAAACCAATAAGAATAATAGCAATAGCCGATGCTGCTCGCGATGTGCTTAAGCCAAATAAGAGATTCATCTCGGCTTTTGACGTTTTAAATATACATTTCGAAATTAGAGCTGCAATGTACTTGCCGGCAAATGCCGTAACAATTAATATAAGCAGAAAAATTATTTGTTTTGGCTGGTTCAGGTATAAATTAAAATTAGCCAGCATGCCTATGGATATAAGGAAAAAAGGGATAAATAAATTGTTGCCTATAAATTCGGTACGTTTATACAATGCCGAAGTATTCATAATTTGCCGGTTTAAAACCAAACCACAAAAAAAGGCTCCCAAAATTGGTTCAATTTCGAGTAAATGAGCAGTAGCCGCCGACACAAAAAGGGCTACCATTACAAAAATATACTGTACTCCCAGATTGCCTTCGTACATATTCAGAAAAACACGCGAGAGGCGTGGTACTATTAGCAATACAACAAAGAAAAATAAAGCAAAATGCATTGCCAACAACAATATACTATCAATATCGAACCCCGATGTTGCAAAGTTTGTAATTAGCTCCATAGCCACCAGAGCCAACACATCGGCAATAATGGTTGCGCCTACTACAATGGTAACTATCGATTTGTTTACAAGCCCCATGCGCCCTAGTAAGGGATACGATATAAGCGTATGCGACGAAAGCATTGCTCCAATTAACCAGGCCGACATGGGCTCGTAGTGTAACAAATACCGACAAACAAAATACCCCGAAACAAAAGGAATAAAAAATGACGCTAAACCAATAAAAATACTTTTGGCTTTATTCTCGATAAAATCAATAAGATCAATTTCGAGCCCTGCTAAAAACATCAGATACATTAACCCAATGGTGCCCAAAAGGCTAAATTCCAAATCAGGCGAAAGCAAGTTAAACCCATGGGGACCTATAATTGCCCCGCTTAGCAAAAGACCTACTATTGAAGGTATACGTATGCGCTCAAAAAATACCGGGCCAATAAGCAAGATTAACAAAACCAGAGCTATTATCACAACCGGCTCGGTAAACGGAATATGTAAGTTTAATATGTGCAAAGCTCTTTATTTTTATGTTGATTACCTGATAAAAATACTATCTTTTTGTACATCCATTAAAATAATTCGGCTAAAATAAGGAATTGATTGTTCGATTTTATACCCAAGCCGCTTTGCAACATAGTCAAAAAACTAACGCTTGTGAGTTAGTTAAAAGAAATAAGACATTTGACTTTGTTTGCAATAAACTAACTGTAAGCTATTTAAATAATAGAGATTACAAAGCACAAGCAATAAATTGTGAGCGACTTAAAAAAAAGTAACAAACTGTTGTGCAAACATTATGTGTTGTTGTTATTGTTGTTGCGGGTTGCGGGACTGTTGGGGATTGCTCCTCCCGATATCGCTTCGCTTATCGGGATCGCAATGACGGGTGTTTTTATGTTGCAGACTGTGTGATTTTTTCAATTGTTTTCAATCGCCTTCTATTGTTATTTGTCTTACCAGACGGGTTTTCATTTTTGTCTTGACACAAAAATGAAACAAAAAAGTCAAGTCAAAAATATGCTTCCTCCGCGCTCTCGAAAATGCTAAGTCAGGCTAAGCAGGTATGAAAAATTTTGAATGCCGCTTTTTGCTGTAAACTGCATATTGGTTTTTTCTGCTTGTTTTATAAAGTATTGTTGTTGAGTTTCTTTCAAAATTTTTAAACGCAAGCGCCCTGCAAAGCCTCACTATGCATTTTTGATTTACTCCTACGCCTGCCCGCATTTTTGACGCCCATCGCGCATTTTCGCTTAAGCGAAAGTGGGCGGATTGGTGTGAATGTGTGTTGTTGTTATTATTGTTGTTTTTGTGTGCGTTAGCGTTATGGGTTGCTCCTCCCGATATCGCTTCGCTTATCGGGATCGCAATGACGGGTGTTTTTATGTTGCAGACTGTGTGATTTTTTCAATTGTTTTCAATCGCCTTCTATTGTTATTTGTCTTACCAGACGGGTTTTCATTTTTGTCTTGACACAAAAACGAAACAAAAAAGTCAAGTCAAAAATATGCTCCCTCCCACTCTCTCATAAATGCCAAGTCAGGCTAAGCAGGTATGAAAAATTTTGAATGCCGTTTTTTGCTGTAAACTGCATATTGGTTTTTACTGCTCGTTTTATAAAGTATTGTTGTTGTGTTTCTTTCAAAATTTTTAAACGCAAGCGCCCTGCAAAGCCTCACTAAGCATTTTTGATTTACTCCTACGCCTGCCCGCATTTTTGACGCCCATCGCGCATTTTCGCTTAAGCGAAAGTGGGCGGATTGGTGTGAATAAATAGTTCGTTAAATTTTAGTACCCAAGCCGCTTTGCAACATAGTCAAAAAACTAACGCTTGTGAGTTAGTTAAAAGAGATAAGACAATCAACTTTTTTGTAACACACTAAATAACAGTATTTTTAACAAACAAACAATTACAACACAAACATCTCATTGTCTGTTCATTAAAAACATTAACAAACTATTAAATACAAAAAAGATATCAACAAGGATACTGCTGAAAGTAAACAGGCAAATATCATACATACAAACAATCATATAATACAATGCATTTTGTTCGTATAAATCAGAAATCAGTTTAGCGCAAAAATCAATCGGAACACCTTAACTTGAAAAGAATAAATTATCGTTATTTTTGAAAATCAATTGACACAATATATTCTACCAATGGTTGAAGATTTAAAAAAATACATAAATCAATATATACGATTGAGCAGCAATGAGACGGGTGCCATCGAAAAACTTTTTGTGCCCTGCAAAATTAAAAAAAGAGAATTGTTTGCTCAAGTTGGCAAACCGTGTAATAAAATATTATTTATACAAAAAGGGTATTTTCGTTTTTATCATCTCGATGCAAAGGGAAATGAAATAACAAGCGATTTTTATTTTGCTCCCAGTTTCATCACATCGTATACCAGCTTTATAAGCGGCAACCCATCGTTTGTAAATGTTCAGTCGATGCAAAATATTGATGCCCTCGAAATAAAAAAAACAGACCTGTACAATTTGTACCAATGTTATCCTAACATTGAACGGTTAGGGCGCCTTATTGCCGAACAAGTTGCAATAAACTCCGAGAAACATTTGTTTTTACTATTAAACCAACCGGCCGAAATGCGGTACAAAAATCTTTTAAATGAACATACACAATATGTAAAAAATATCCCATTGCAATATATTGCTTCGTACCTGGGAATAAGTAAAGAAACACTTAGCCGTATGAGAAAAACTATTCGGTAAAAGTTTAGTCTTTCTTTATAATTTTATGCGTTTCGGAATGTTGTTTTCCAACAAGTTTTAAAAAATAAACACCTGCTTTTAAGTTTTCGGTTTCGATTGAGAAATTTTTTTGATGAATGTTTCTTCTTTCAATCAAAGCAGCTGTACTGTTATAAAGATAAAACAAATCGATAGTTTGCGCAGCCTGTACCTGTACTTTGTTTTTGCATGGATTTGGATATATTTTACTATTGTCCTTATCTGCTAAAATTTCGTCGTATCCGGTTGTATACAGTTTTCGTTCAATCTCGATTACCAGCGAATAGGTACCGGTTTCGCCTTCGAAATACGGAATAACGCCAAAATACACTTGCCCGCCATTATAAAATTTGTAGGTCGATTCCATTTCATCGTCGTACATTTCGCTCCATTCGTAATCGCGGGTAGAGTGAGCCCAAAGCACATCACATGTATACTCTTCATCGTCGAACATTGAGCTGTAGCTATCGTTTACCCTTGCACTTATTTCGTATGTATAGCCTGCGGGAAGGTCAATAGTATAATAATCCTGATCATCGGCATTATGCAAATTTGTTTCGATAGTATAAAAGCCCGAATAGTTGTCTTCAAAATTAACATCAAAAACATAGGCATTATCAACAGCATTGTTATCCTCAAAACTATCGGGGCTTAAGGGCGGAAGTGTAACGTTAACATGTACGGGATTCGCAAAATCAGCTGGAGCAACAACATACTGATCATCGCCACCATTCGGGAAATGCACTAAAGCAATTAAGTATGCCCCGGGATCGGCCTCAACCTGTTCGGATGAAAAATGATATGTATCGTAGTACCAACTCTCAAGTGAGCCAATGTCGAACACCTCAAAGGTTTGCACAACATCGCCCTGGCGGGTAAATAAACCTGCACCAAACTCGCCATAATATGTATAATCTCCTAAATTAGCTATATCGGCTGTAATGCTTACCTGTTGGCCTGTAACAAGAGCTGATGGCGAAATGTGAATTGAATCGTAAAGCATTATATCCGAATCGGTAAAGGGCGATAAAACTTCAAACCCGACAAAATTTGAAACCCCTCCATCGGGTACTTCGGGCAATGCAATCCAGTTTTCGCCGGGGGGCTTATAGTAAATGCCAACATAATAAAACCCGGGATATACCGACAAGCCCTCGCTTTCGAAAGAGATATCGTATACTTTACGCGATACAATTGGATTATTGCTTAATGAGCCTGAATCAATAAATTCGACAAAATCTCCACTTTCATCAAACAATGCTGCCCCCAATTCGCCATAAAAACTGGCTCCCATATTGTAAATTTTTAAGGTAATTTCAAACTCATTAAACTGATATATTTCAGGCACATTAATATCAGAATACAAGTACATATTCTGATCGGCTGTTTGAGCAGGAGGTTTTATCCCTACCACTATACGCTGATACCAGTTATAGCTTCCGGCACCGGCACCTGTACCCAGGTCGTATGGTTCAAAAGCATCGGTTGAATAATACCCGTCGGCCAATCCACCCCAGCCCCAGTTCATATGAAAAAAGTTGTTGTTATCGTATCCATCGGCAACAAATGCATGACCACCTCCATCGCCTACGCCGGCAAACATAACCGGCCGCCCTGCATCTAATTCATTTTTTATAGCTTGCACCCACTCTGCAGTACTTAAATCATCGCGTTGCACACCTCGCACAGTAGTTTCGTCGTAGCCAAAATATTTTTTAAATGCCAGCTCAGAACTGGCTCCATTATCGGATTTTGCTTCGGTAACCCAGGCACCACTTGTATTGGGGCTGTAATCCATATTAACCGATACTCCGCAATGAAACATTAAAGTAGCTACTGCATTAATTTGCGTCTGCGACGACGATGCACTCAGCACATTGGGCATATTGTTCCACGAATACATTGTATTACCAAAATTGGCAGTAAGGTTTCCGTATGTAACCGAATTGTTTGAGTGGTAATACGTATTAATACCCCTGCCCTGCTCGGGATAATTGTGGTATTTCATAATTTGAGCCATAGCAGTAGCAACACAACCTGTAACTGCCTTTGAGCTAAACCAGTTTGTCTGCGGGCACAAATCGTTGTAATACGGACTCTGATCCCAGATAGTTGTCATAAGTGGATTTACCGCAATAGTCGAAGCTTTTTCGAGAGCAGTACCCTGCTCAAGCAAAGCCCAGGCATTTAATGCCTTTGCACTTTTGTATGCCGGCATTTTACGTAAATACCGAATTTGACGTTTATACTCTTCGAGCCATTTAAGAAAGTTTACAGGCAAGTTTTGTTCATCAATTTGTTGTTTTGCCGAATAGGCTAAAATTGGCCTTGCCAAATCGTCGCCGGCTACAAGCACAAATCCTTCGCCGTTCTGCTTAAATAAATAGAGCTCCCGGTTTTTTTGAAAATCAACCCGGGCACTTTTGTATACTCCCAGACGATCGACCCCTTGATGACGGATCTCAACCAATTGCAGATCGCTTATTCGAACACTTTTAAGCTCGCCACCCTGTGTTTGTAAAAAAGCAGCAGCAATTGTTTTTGCCCTTTCGTGATCAACTTGTTTACCATATATAACCGATACTATTAAAATACCGCATAAAAGAATAAGCGCTCGTTTCATTGCATACTGTTTTTACTGAATACCCCTACTAAACATTGAATTAGCGACAATAAGTTACTCATTTTTTTTATTGAAAATGATGCCCTGCAATATAAAAAGTTAAGTACTGTTTTTTGAATTTTTTTTTTTTTGAAACTGCAATACGTATTTTTTTGACAAATGTCAAAAGAAAAAGCTGTGATTTAGAGCACTTTTGTTTCAAAAATTTAAAATAATGAAAATGACAGGATTAAAAATTATGATGGTATTGTGTGTGTTTTTTATGGACTCGTGCAACGAGGATGAATACACATATCAAAATGGTGATATTGAAATAGTAATTGAAACCGGAGAACAATGGCTACACAATTATCCATTATTTTTAGGGATATGCAAAAAAAATGCGCCACAGTTTGCAGTATGGATTGAAGACACCAAAGGCAATTATATTTCGACATTGTTTGTAACCGAAAAAATTGCTACCGAAGGTTGGCAGGCAAACAATGGTAACCGACGCAAGGAGTCGTTACCACACTGGTGTTACAGCCGTGGCGAAACATATTCGGATGGTTTGTTTTTACCCACCAAAGAACGAGCCCTGAGTGATGCCATAAGCGGAGCAACTCCTAAAACCAATAAAACATTAATTGTACATGCAAACAATTACCAATTGCCTTTGGTTATAAAAGCCGAGTTTAATCACTCAATTGATTTTAATGATGATTTTCCGGAAGACGCAATCCCCGGCGATTCGAACTACTCGGGTGGTAAAGACGGTAGTGGCCAACCGGCTGTAATTTATGCAACTACTGTTGATAAATTTACCGATACATGCACCATGAGTCTTATTGGTTGTAGCAGTCCCGATGGCAGCGATGGCGATATTTACGACAACACTGATGAGCTTACAACTGCCACAAAAATTGTAAAATGCATACGAGTAAATATAAAGTAAATATGCAGGTACTTATAATACATGCTAACGAAGATAAAAACAATTTTTGTGCTGCCCTTGCAAACAGCATTTACCGTGGATGCATTGCAGCCCAAAACCCATGCAATATAATACATATTGCCGACATAAATTTTGACCCAATATTGCACAAAGCATATAAGTACCACACTCCCCCCGAACCCGATGTGCTTGAGATTCAACAACAAATTAAAAAAAGCTCGCATGTTGTTCTGGTTTTTCCGATATGGTGGGGCACTTACCCTGCATTGTTTAAAGGATTTATTGATAGGGTGTTTGTACCTGATTTTGCATTTAAATACAATGCTAAAGGACACGGGCATCAAAAATTACTCAAAGGCAAACAAGCAGCTCTTGTTTGTACAATGGATACTCCACACTGGTATTATAGGTATGTATACAAGCGTGAGGCGTATTATGCTGTAAAAAAATCGCTGCTTGAGTTTTGTGGATTTTCGAAAATAAAGTACATGCAATGCTCACGTTTAAAAAAATCGACAAAAAGACAACGAGAAAAATGGATTGAGAAAGCCTTTAAATTAGGATTAAGATTGAAATAAGCCCCAACCGGCATGCCCGGTGCTTGCACACCTGTATGTTTTTACGATATACTGTTTGTATATGCAGCTATGGGCCGGGGATGGAAGCGGCAGCTTGTTGCCCGCTTGCCCTTGCGTGAACGTGTGCATGCGGGCAACCAAAGGGAGCCCCGTAATGCATACTGTGAACGCCGGGCAAGCGAGAAACAACTAAAGCGGACAGCCCCATAAGGCCGCCCGCTAAAAAAAAATTAATGAACAGGAATTGGCTTTTGCTAAAATTTGTAACGCACAGCAACCCGTGCTCCGAGATATAAATTACCCCGGTTTTTTGCAAGCAAGGTTTTGCTTATCGCAAAAAACGGTTTGTTAAGCACTGTGTTTTGATTACCATATTGCCAAACAAGCGATGGACCCGCCGAAACCGATAAATGAGGTGTAAAACAATATGCTATGTTTGCCGCAAAACTCGACATTTGCTGATAATCGTCGAATATGGCCGATTGACTTAAAAACTCGGGGTTGAAACAGATTTTATTGTTTAATGGGATAAGTGAACCTAAACCGGCACCAATGGCTATGCTTTTTTCGTTGGCCGGATTATACGAAAGGATAAATGTGGTGTATAATTGACTGATCCCGATTTTATACGATAGATTTACCGGATACATTTCGGAAACGGAAAGTTCGAGTGCATGATAGCCACCTTTACGAACAATTGAGAGGAGGCCTAAGGGAACACCACTTTCGAGGCTATCAACATAATTTATAAATCCTATTTGCGTGCCTTTAAGTGTTTTAGCCGAATTTACGAATGCTAATTGAAGTGCATCGGTTTTTTTAATTGCAGTATTTACAAAACCTATTTGAGCTCCTGTAAGTGTATCGGCACAAGTGTTTACAAAACCCACCTGTATAGCCGATGTTTTTTTTGCAACTGTATTTATAAATCCAATTTGCGACCCCATGCATTGTTTGCCGGTAGTGTTAATAAATCCGAGTTGTAAGCCCTTGGTATTTTGCAGTGCGGTGTTAATAAACCCTATTTGTGCGCCTTTTGCATTGCCCCCTGCATAATTTACAAAAGCAACTTGTCCGCCGGTAAAATTATTACGTACTGTGTTAATAAAACCAATATGTGTGCTTTGATGACTGCCTCGCCCCATATTAACAAAGCCAATAAGCGGAACATTAAATCCGTTGGGAGCACTATTTACTAAAAATGAATAAATTAATGTGTTTGAAGTATTGGGTGCTGTGTTTTGCGAAAAACCATTAAGGCTAAACATTAATGCTGCAACGAGGGTGATAATGTGTGTTTTCATACGTGAGATTTTTTATTGAATAATATACGTTTTTTTTGAATTTGACTCTATGACAACCAAGTTTTTGGCAACCCCTGGTTAGAAAATGATTTTTTTAGTTAAAAATGTATACGGTACATTACGTTGGGCATTAATGCCATTTGTTTTTGGTATTCAACACTCTCGGTGTAAGCATTGTAATATTCCGATACGTTTCCCTGATTGTTTAACAGGTTGTAAAAGTCGAGCAAAATTTCGTGGGTTACATGCTTGCGGTTTAGCTTAAGGCTTGCTGTAAAGTTTATTTGGAAAATATTGTCGAGACGGTTGGCATAGGGTTCAGAATAATTGTACACTACATTGCCCAAATTGCGGCTGGCCTCTAAATCGACAGGTAAGTACTTGCAGTTACCGTTAAACAATACTTTTGAATTGAGGCTGAGGCTGTTTCCCCGCTCGGGTTGTCCAAGTATGAATTCTTTACCGATTAAAAAATTGAAAACATAATTGCCGTCGAACATGGTATTGTACCACTCGTTGGTAAGGGTCATGTATTCCGATTTGTACAACGAGCCGGTAAACAGATAATAATAACTGTTGTTGAAATAACGTTCAAGAGTGAATTCTGCTCCGTAGTTGCGTCCTTTTCCTTCGTCAACCAGGGCAACAAAAGTTTGATTGCCCGCATCGTTCAGCACCGAAAAACTACTGGTTTCGAGGTTTTCAACCGGTACGTCGTACAAGTTTTGGAAGTAGAGCTCAAGTTTTGCATTAATGTTTTTCAGTATGCGATGCTCGTAACCGGCGATAAAATGGTTGGCCTTGGTTAAGCCCAGATTTTTATTGGGTGTGCTTGCATTCATATTATCATCGTAAACCTGTGTAAAGTAGGTAACAATATTTTCGGACATGCTGTGTAAGCCGTAACCAATATTAAAGCTGCTGCGTGGGCTGGTGTTCCATTTAATGGCCAGTCGGGGCTCAATAGCTTGCGAGCTGTTAAGCAAAAAATTGGTGTAATGCACACCACCAACCATATTAAAGTTGCGGGCAATACGGTATTTTATGCTGGCAAACGATTCAAACTGCCCGGTATTTTCTTCCATATCGATGTTGGTGCGCCAGTCGAAGTTGTTTTGGTAGCGCAACTGATCGTTCATATTGTAAAACATGTGTTTGTACTCGGCACCAAACACCAACCTCAGTTTATTGTTCATGCTGTTGCTATAGCGGGTCGAAAATTGCAGTGTGTTTTTGTCCCAGTCGCGTTTCATCGATTCGTAAAACTGCTTGTCGGAGAACCGCGATTCGGCTTCGAACCACGAACCATTATTTGATACAGAAACCGATGTTTTCAGAAAAG
>CAZARW010000069.1:0-14844 GCA_964487645.1 uncultured Prolixibacteraceae bacterium | reverse complement strand
ATTGCCTAGTTTTATTTAACGACAGGAGGTTTACGAACTGTCGATGCTAAAATTTTGTGCAAAAGTAGCAAATATCGGGTTTATGCCCAATGAAATGTAACAAAATACAACTTGTTGCCCGATTGTACGCTTATTGTTGATTTTCGTATTTAAAGAAAGCTACCGTATCGCGTAAAGTTTCGGCTTGAGCAGCGAGTTCTTCAGCGCTGGCAGCCATTTCTTCAGAGGTAGCGGCATTTTGTTGTGTATTTTGATTCAAGCTTTGTATTGTAATATTTACTTGCGAAATGCCTGTAGTTTGCTCATTGCTCGAGTTAAGTATTTCGTTCATCATTTCGCTTGTCGATTGAATTTGTGGCAGCAGTTCATTTAGTTCTTGTTCTACTTTTTGATTCAGACTAACACTTTGAGCCGATATATCAATTACTTCGCTGGCTAGTTTTTTTGTTTCTTCGGCCAGTTTTTTCACTTCATTGGCAACTACCGAAAAACCTTTTCCATTTTCGCCGGCTCTGGCAGCTTCAACACCTGCATTAAGTGCGAGTACATTTGTTTGGAAAGCTATATCGCTAACATTATTAATTTTTTCGAGTACATCGTTATGTACGTTGATAATTTGCCGGATGTTGGAGGCAACGTTTTCAACGATTTCTTGCGTTGTATTCATTATGCTTTCTGAGTTATCGGCATGGTTACGGTTCATGTTCAGCATACTTTCAATTTCTTCGGTAGTGGCCGATAGCTCTTCAATTGATGAGGCTTGACCTGATGCTCCTTTTGATAACTCTTCGGCAGTAACACTAATTTGCTGGCTGTTCATTGCCAGATTATCAGAGCTTATTCTGATTTCTTTAACAATTTCTTTTAGCTTGTATATCAGTTTGTTAATGTTTTCCTGCAATATCCCAAATTCGTCATCTTTTTTGAATTGAGTTTTATCGTATGTCGTATTAAGGTTTCCCTCTGAAAGGTCGTGTGCATTTTTTAGGATTATTTCCATTGGCTTGTTAATGCGTTTTTTAACGGTCAGGTAAAGCATCAGTACGCATAACGCAGTAATTAAAATTCCTCCGGGAAGCGCAATGGGTTGTGGGTAAAACTCTTTGTAGTTTTCGGCAATTTTTGTGTTAATGATAATTAAAAAAATGTTTGTAGTCCAATAAACTCCTATTGTAAAAACAATGCTTTTTTTAAACAGGCTTCGTAAAATTATAACTGCAACAGGTATTCCAACTCCCAGTACAATAAGAGTTTCTTTAATAATTGGGTGTAACATGTTTTTTTTGTTTTAGTTAGAGTTTACTGTAAATATAGAAAAAACAAACAATAAAGGCGAGAAGGGAAACAATTTTTTTATGATATAAATTAAAATTTTTTGTATTAAATTATTTCATCGATCGGGTTGTGTTTTAGTGTATATGTCTTATTGTGAGATTAAAGTTCTTTTTATGCTGTTGCTTTTTGTTTTTTCCATTTTGTTGGCGATATACCGGTTGCATTTTTAAACGCACGGAGTAGTGATTGTGTTGAGCCAAAGCCTGATTTAATAGCAAGTTCATCGATGTTTATGTCGGTGTGCGATTCAATAATTGATTGGGCTTCGGTTACCCGGAATTGGTTTACAAAGGAATTGAAGTTTGTGTTTCCTGCATTGTTTATTGCGTGCGATACATACGATCGGTTAGTTCCGGCTAATCGTGCAAATTCGGTAAGTGTAATCGATGGATTTAGATAAACTTTTTCGGATTGCATGATATTGCTTAATTGCATGTATATTTTTTCATATGTTGATTTAAAGGGTTTATCGATTTTATTTTCTTTTGGAAAATCGATGTTTGGTTGTGCGTTTCCCCATATTCCTATAAGCCATATAAAAATTGACATTATAAACATCGATATAATTAAAAACAGGTTGTTTGTTTCGGAAAACGGGTTGATGGTATAAAACAAAACCGAAACGATTGCAGTAATGATTAATGCATAATTGAACCATGACAACCATTTTATTCTGAATTTTTCATCATTTGATAATTCGTTTTTTAGCGAAGTGTGGTATTTTTTGCTTGTTTTGATTATTGCTATGCTATAAAAAAATACTTGCATTATTATTAAAATCACGTTGCAAAGCCGAATCCAATTGACAATCATGAATTGCGAATTGTCATAAAATGTACTTTGCCTGTATGTGCTCAGGTAGTTTGCCCGTTCGGCATGAGAAAACTGAATGTCGAAAAAAACCAAATACAGTAAAAAGAAAACTATTCCGGGTATAAAATGCCATATATAGCCATATTTTTGTGCGAATGTTCCTGTTATGCTTTTGACATAAAGCATTATCGACGGATAAATAAACAGTACGAGGGCAACGTGTAAACTGTGTAGATATGTATAAACAACAAAATTTTGTAAAAAATAAAAGTAGTTGGCAATAAATACAATCGCTGCATTCATCATACAAATTGCCAAAATTATTTTTGAGCGGTTTTTTTTTGCGTTGTATAGTATTACAACCGAAAGAATTGTCGGAATAAGAAACGATGCTATGAGAATAACTGTTTCCATTATAGGGGATTAGTGATTTAATGAAATTTTTTGATCGAAGAATAGAGTTTTACAACAAAAATAACAAACATTATACTCAGAGCAACAATTGAACTTATAAATATTGATTGATAATCATTTTGTTGTTTAATTGCTATGCCTAAAAATGCCCACGAAACGACTATGGCTATATAGGGATTGTTAACGCTGAAAACTGTACGTGCTGTAATGAGAAATCCTGTAATTATTAACGCAATAGTCCAAAACTGATCAGAAAGTCCAAATCCGTTCCATTGTAGATCGACAAGAAGAGCTGTTACATTAGCGATTGTGGCTATACATATCCATCCCAGATATATTCCAAAAGCAGCTTTTATTAATGCAGGTTTTTGTGTTTTTATTCGACGGTTTATTTCAATTAAGGCAATTAATAAAACGATCATTATTATTACCGAAAGAAACAGCTTTTGATAGTGCCATGCTAAAATCCAAAAACCATTAAGCATTGATGATAGTGCAAAAAGCAAGGCAATGTTCGAAGCTGTTTTTTTGTTTGTTTGCATAAATTGTACGATGCAATATATTGCTAAAAGCAAATAAATCAGCCCCCAAATCGAAAATGTAATTCCAGCCGGGACAAACAAATTTGGATATGCATCAGATAGTTCACCTGTTGTTTTTCCATTAAGAGGTAAAGCGTTTGCCAAATAATTCATTGCAATCATAAATGCAAACATGAGTACGTTAAATATTTTCATTGTATGGTGTGTTATGGTTTCTATATGTTCAAATGTACAATTTTTGTTCTTTATTTTGTATTCCGGTTTCTGAATATTGATCCACAGGTATTTGTATTTTATTTTTTTTACCTGCTACATACCACCAGGGGTAAGTTATAGTGCGACTGCATGATATGTTTTTATACCTTTTTTGGTGTTGCGATTTTTACACATTAAAACCATTTGCAAATTATTGGACGATATGTTGTTGCCGATTAATAATTACAGTAAAAGAAACTAAAATAGCAATGATTAAAACATATAACGACAGGTACGGAGGAGTTACAATCGATAGTTCTGCACTTTCAGATAATATCGAAGATTTTAAAACAGAGATTGAAGAACTCATTCTTTCGGCAAAGAATAAAAACCTTTTATGGATTAGAATTCCAATCGAAAAATCAGATTTTATTCCGATTCTTACAAAGTTGGGGTTTGATTTTCATCATTGCAATACGCATGATTTGATGCTGATCAAAAAAATCAATCCTCAATCAATTGTTCCTACAGCAAAAAATTTTACAGTTGGAGTTGGGGCAATTATTGTTCGCAACAAAAAAACTCTTAGTAGTAAAAGATCGATTTTCTGCAGGATATAAGCTTCCCGGAGGGCATATCGATATAAACGAATCGATAAAAGATGCTTTAAAGCGCGAAGTTTATGAAGAGACCGGAATTGATATTGAATTTGAATCAATTGTTAATTTAGGGCACTTCATGCAAGGACAATTTGGCGAATCAAATTTGTACATTGTTTGTACTGCAAAGGCTTTAAGTGAAAGTGTTTCAATAAATGATTCCCAGGAAATTATTGACGCAAAGTGGATTGACCTGTGCGAATTTTTAGAAGCCGAAAGCACCAATATTTATAACAAAAGTGTTGTTGAGGCTTTTATGAAAAACACTGAATTAAAACTTACCGCACAATCAATAAAGCTGCGAGTTTCAGGCAGCGAAGTATTTTTCTGATTAAACGATATGTAACCCAAAAAATAAGGTTTTACGAATAGCTGCTAAGTGGGTCGGGAGCTATTTTGTAATTTTTTTCGTCTTTAATATAGTCCGACGATCTTGACGAAATAATATTGATTATTTTAATTGTTCCCCGGTCAGGAGTTGCATCAAATTCGATATAGTTTTTCGAATTTTTAGAGTAAACTTTTCCTGCAAGTTCTGTCTTTCCCTGGATTACTTTTACATTTTTCCAGCTTTTCGGAATTTCTCTGTTAATGGTTAAGCTTGTGTTGTATATCGAATTGTTGAGTGTATCGCTTAACTCAAATACAAAGGTGCTGTCGGTTTTTTCAATTTCGTTTATGTTGGCATTGTCTCTTTGTTTGATGTAAATCAGTACATCAACAAAAGTGGCTAACCAATATTCGTTTCTGTTTTTGTCAAAAAAATCGAGGCTGTTTTTCAAATCATCCGATTGTACCGGCGAGTAGCCTCCGTCATCGTCAATCCCATGAAGTAAATATATGCACCAGCCATTTGTTTTAACAGCTTGACGAGCCTTATTTATAAAATCGTTGGCTGTTTTAACTTCGCCTGCCGGTCCGCATATTATTGAGCTGATGTTGTAAAAATTATCAGGTGTCGATTTTTCGATATTTCCCTGGCAATGGCGTGCTCCGATATAGTACTTTTGAGTTAATTTTTCATCGGCCGGTATGCAAAAAGGATATGCATGAGTAATGCATTTCTTTTTTGGTATTTTTTCATTGATTATTTCTTGCGAAAGCCTCAATTCTTCGTCTTGTTCTTCGGGGCTTAATTCGGCAAAATTCCGATGATTTACAGTATGGCTTGCAATTTCGTGTCCCATTTGTGCTGCTTTTTGAAACTCGTGCCATTCAGGATCCCATGCAATTACAGGGTAAAATGTTGCCTGAAAATCATACTGATCGAATATTGGAATGGCTACAGAACTTTGCTTGGCACAATTGTCGTCAAATGTGTAAGTAATTGCTGCGTTTGCAAAACCTTTCCATGTGGCAACTTCGTATTGTGGGGCAATATTTTGTGCCATGGTATGCGTTAGGGTGTTTGTGAGGAGTAGGACAAATAGTATGTGTTTCAAATAATTCATAATATAATATTTATTTTCCTACCTTAGGTTTGGTAAAATTTCAATTTACTAACCGTGTATGCTTATTCAATAATTTTGCACTTGAAAATGTTGTTGTTGATTGTTCTGCTTAATCAGTATACAAGTTTACAAAAAAAGAGCAAATATTTGATGCAAAATCTATACAAAATGTGTGTTAAATGTAGTTTATGAGGCTTTTTTATTCTATACAAAGTGTTTGTGATAATATTTTATCCGAAAATCTTTTATGATGAAATAATGATTTCTGATGATTTGCTTTGAAAATTTTCTTTAGCCTACCGTGCGCGTATTATTTATTGATTGCCTGGCTTAAGTGTCAGTAAATCAGCGTCAAATAAAAGATGTTTTTTTGACTTAATTTGTATAATCAAATTAAAAAAAGTGTAATTTTCACGAATAAAATAATCAGCATAATGTTCACGTCTACCTTGTGAACAATACATGTTAAGAAAGGTAGGGTAGGTTATGTATGTGCTTGATTATTTGATAAAACTATATTTTAATTGACAAAATAAATACCAGTATTGTTAGTCTGCAACTATGTCAATAATTATCAGAAAATCGGTTCAGGGCGATATTGTGTTGCTAAGCCGAATTGAGAAAGAAGCTTTTCCTGATTTTCAGCAGAGTTCTCTGCGTAGTTTACGCACAAGTTTAAACAGTCAACACCAGGAAGTGTGGATTGCTGAAAAACGAATCGACCACAAGCAGAAAGCCCAGGCTGCTGCTTGTATTATTTTGCATATACACAAACGATCAATACGATTGTTTTCGTTGGGTGTGTTGCCACAAATGCAGGGACAGGGTATCGGGAATAAACTTATAACGCATGCTTTAAGCCAGGCTATTGCCCGCAATTGTGAACGAGTAGTGCTCGAGGCTCTTGAAACAAATACGCAACTTATATCGTGGTATCAAAGTATTGGCTTTGTTGTTGGACGCAGGCTCGAGAATTATTATGCACCGGGGAAAAATGCAGTTCGAATGGAATTCTCAATATCGAGGCGAAAATCTTACGATTCGGTGTCGAATATTATAGTGGTTGATTCTACACGCGATTGGAAATACAAAATTGAGGCAGTGCGTGTTGTTTCGGCAAAGAGTTATATCTCAGACAATGAATTTCAAACAAATCGCAATTTGCGTGTATTTAATCTCTGCAATTCGTACCGATATCAAAGTATGGGCTATTATGTGTCGCTTTTAGCATCGGCGCGTGAGCACCGGGCAATTCCAAGTGTAGCTACTATCCGCGATTTTAAAAACCTTTCGGTTATCCGGTCAATTGCTACCGATATTGAAGAGTTGATTCAAACATCGTTGGCAAAAATATCAGACAATAAACTTCTTCTCGATATTTATTTTGGACATACTCCCGAAACTGCTTATAAGCAAATAGGGTATAAGCTGTATCAATTGTTTGAGACACCTTTGTTGAGGGTTGTATTTGCAAAAACCGATAAGTGGATTATTACAAGAGTTATGCCTTTGAATTTGAGTGTATTGAATAATCAAAGCAATGTTGAAATCGAAAAGTTAGCGAATGCTTATTTTTCAAAAAAACGATTCATAAAACCTCGCTTAAAGCATTATCGCTACGATCTTGCTATTTTAGTCAACCCACACGAAGCTCATCCGCCCTCGTGTCCGGTGGCCATTAAAAAGTTTAAGGAGGCTGCCAATAAAATCGGATTTTATGTTGATTTTATTACTAAAAACGATTACGAGGATATTTGTGAATACGATGCACTTTTTATTCGCGAAACAACCAGTGTTAACGATCATACATATCAGTTTTCGCGTCGTGCTTATGCCGAAGGTTTGGTTGTAATTGACGATCCATGGTCGATTTTGCGCTGTGCCAATAAAATTTATTTAAATGAACGAATGCGTCAAAATAAAATAGCAACACCTTTAACTCAAATGATTGCAAAAGGACGGTTCAATAAATCGCAGGCCGAAAAATTTCAGTATCCTTTAGTGTTAAAGCAGCCCGATAGTGCTTTTTCGCTGGGTGTTACTAAAGTGAATACCCCCGACGAAATGTGCGAAAACTTAAAAAAACTTTTTCGTACATCGGATATGGTCATTGCTCAGGAGTTTCTGTATTCTGATTACGATTGGCGAATAGGGGTTTTTGATAATAAGCCTCTGTTTGCGTGTAAGTATTACATGGCAAAAAACCATTGGCAAATTTATAATTGGCAGGCTTCAAAAGAAGATGGCGTTGGCGATTCAGAAACTCTTCGGGTTGAGGATGTGCCTCAAACGGTAATGAAAGTTGCTTTAAAAGCTGCTTCGCTTATGGGCGATGGTCTTTATGGTGTCGATTTAAAAATGGTTGATGGTAAAGTGTATGTAATTGAAGTAAACGATAATCCAAATATCGATTTTGGAATTGAAGATGCTGTTTTACACGATGAAATGTATTTGCACATTATGACAGTAATAATGCAGCGCATTGAATTGTTACGAAACACAAGCCGCCTTGTTTCAATCGACCCCGATTAATTTGTTTGTTATTGCTCTGTTTTAATTTATTGTTTTATATTGATTTTTTTATTGATACAATAAAACACATATTCAAATGGCAAAACTTGTTGTATTGGATGGATATGCTTTGAATCCGGGAGATTTGAGCTGGAAGGCACTTTCTGAATTGTGCGATGTAAAAATTTACGATCGTACTCCGTATGAACTTACCTTGAACCGATGTGCCGATGCCGATTATGTTTTAACAAATAAAGTTGTTTTTGATGCCGCTTTGCTTGCACAACTTCCACGTCTGAAGTATATAGGAGTGTTGGCTACCGGATACAATGTAGTTGATTTAGAACAGGCTCGTAAGCAAAATATTGTTGTAACAAATATTCCGGCATACAGTACCTTGTCGGTTGCTCAGTTAGTTTTTGCGCATATTTTTGCACATTATAACCGGGTCGAAATGCATAGCACTCATGTTCGAAATGGAGGGTGGTGTAAATCGTCCGATTTTTCATATTTTCTTACACCACAAACCGAATTATCAGGCAAAACACTGGGAGTGATTGGGTACGGAAAAATTGGTTCGGCAGTTGCAAATATTGCATTGGCTTTTGGTATGGATATATTGATAAATAGCAGGTCGCAAAAAAGGAAGTTGCCCCAAAATGTAAAACAAGTTTCAGTTGATGAGCTATTTTCAAAAGCTGATATTGTAACGATTCATTGTCCGTTAACCGACACAAACAACGGTTTTGTTAATTCTGATTTATTGCAATTGATGAAAAAATCGGCTCTCGTTATAAATACAGGGCGAGGGCAGTTGATAAACGAGCCCGATTTAGCAAATGCATTAAATAATGAGCAAATTGCGGGTGCTTCACTCGATGTTTTATCGAGTGAACCTCCTGCAACTGATAATCCCTTGCTTCATGCCAAAAATTGTTTAATAACGCCCCATATTGCATGGGCTACACGCGAGGCAAGATTCCGCCTGATGGATATTGCTGTAAAAAATTTACAGGCATATATCAATCATAAGCCAATCAATGTTGTGAATACTGCTTAGCGTTGTTTCTAAAATTGATGAAAACTTTCGCCTATAAATTCAAGACCCACCGGAAGAGCACTGCGCCAGTATGGCCAGTTGTGTATGCCATTGCGCATACGAAATTCGTGTTTTATTCCCAATTTATTTAAATGAATATGAAATAAGGCATTGTCGTTAGTTAAAAAATCGTCGTCGCCACAATCAATATATATGCGCAGGTTTTGGTATTCTTGAGTTCCTTTTTTGCTTGTAATATCAAAAGGGTTGTTATTCCGGTAATGCTCGGTTAATCGTTTTTCGCCTTCGCGATAGGGGCCATACAAATATTTTAGTATGTGATTCCAGCTTTGTTCGTTGTTTTCCATCATACTCTCTTCTGAAAATAATGCAGCACTAAAAGCAGCACAGGCAGCAAATTTTTCGGGGTATTTAAGAGCAAAATTCAAAGTTCCAAAACCGCCCATCGATAAGCCTGCTATGCCCCTATAGCGTTTTTCGGCACGTATACGATATTTTTTTTCGATATGCGGCATAAATTCTTCAATAAAAAAGTCCTCATAGCGGAGCGAATTATCAAAATTGTTGATGTAAAACGATGTTCCACCGTCGGGCATTACAATAATCATGGGTGGTATTTGGCGTTTTGCAATACATTCATCGGCAATCATATGTGCTTCGCCAAACTGGAGCCAGCCCATATAATCATCACCAAATCCGTGCAGTAAATATGTTACCGGGTAGTAACGGTTCGAACTTTCGTAATCAAAAGGTAAGTATATACTGTACTTTACCTCGGTGTTTAAAATTTTGCTTTCGAAACTTAAGCCTTCCAGTACAGTGCCTCGGGTGTATTGTGCTTGTATCGTAAGCGAACTCAATGTTAGCAATATTAAGTATATCAAACGGTTCATTTTAATGGATATTAAGTGAATGAAATTTTTGTACCCGAATTTATGGAAATTTTTTTAAGTTAACAGAGCATAATTGTGATGTGAATAAAAAAGGATGTAAATGTATGTTCATTTATATCCTTTTTTCACTTTATATTAAGTATGAATACTTAGTAAAGTTGATTCCGAATACTTTGTATTGCTTGGTTTGCAGTCATATTGCCATAATACACATCCAGTTCGTGTAAATTAATATTTCGCCGGTATTTTTCAGTAAATATTAAACTAACAGTTGTTTCAACCAGTTTACTGTCGTATTTATCAGCAATATGGCGTGAGAATAAGCTAAAATCGTCGGTGCCAAATTCGTTAATCGACAAGCGGTTTTCGAGTCCGGTTGGGCATTTCGAATAATTTTCCCATTTTTCGGCAATGTCGGGGCTGCTTATGTATTTCATCAACTTAATTGCACCTTCTTTATTTTTTGCTTTTTTGGGTATCACAAAAATTGCATTATAGATACCACTGTACGAATGAGCAATTTTGTTGTCCATTGACGGAAACTCACATGGAGTCATCAATTTTTCGCCTTCGGGGTTTGATTTTTGCCAAAACATTACCGCCCATGTCGAGTGCAGATGAAACAATGCTTTGTCGTGTTTTAACTCACGGTCGGAGGCGTATTGATGATGCTGTACCGATGCATTGAGTTTTGCCAGTTTTTCGAGTTTTTTGTACACATTGTGCAGTGCAGTAATGAGGTTTGCCGACCTATAGTCGTTGCTATTGTTCAGTTCAGACAACAGCATGTGAGTAATTACTAAGTCGAATGTTTTGTAGTTGGTTGCACAAAAAGTGATTTTTTCGTCGTGATTTTTGTTGTATCTGTCAACTGTTTCGGCATATTCAATTATATCGTCGACAGTCATATTGTAATTTTTTACATCAAGTCCAAGCTTTTGTTCAACTTCGGAGCTTACATACAATAAGTTCCAGGCACCTTCGATAAAGGCTCCCGGGGCTATACCTCCATATATCCCTTTGTATGTGTCCACATTCAATACATAGTCTTTATGCGCATCAATAAACCACTCTTCGTCCTGAAAATCCATTAAATGCTTTTTTCCCCACTGATTATCGTTCAGTACCAGGGCAACATCTTCGTAAAACCATTTATCGCACAGCATCACATCATAAGGCCAGCGGTCGTCGCGTACCCATTGTGCAATCGTATCGGCTACCGGCCTGAATGGGTCAGCAGATTCGGCAATGCCAACTGCTTGGTAGGGAAATTTCAGGTTCATTTCAATATCTTGATTCAAAAAAGCAAAGTCGCGGGATATTTCGCGTACCAATGTTTCTTTTTTCCCCTCTCCATACCATTGGCCAAACCAATGAAGCGGTACTTGCCCGTCGAATTTTGGCAGCTCTTGATGCGCATCGAGCGAAGTATTTTCGTCAGATGAGCATGATATTAAAAGCGATGTAGAAAGTAGTAGTAAAATAGTTAGTAATTTATTCATGCCAAATAATTCATGTCAATATTTAAAAAAAAATTGTCAATAATTTGTTGGTGTCAATTTTAGAGGAGTGTTTTATTCGGAATAGAAATGAACGTGTATTTTATGCATTCTAAAATAAACAAAAATAATGAGTTTTGCTGATTAAAAGAGTGAAATATTTAGTGAAAAGAGGTGAAAAATAATTACAGAGGATGTTGTCTTTTATATATTTAGATACAATCTATTTATTAATAACCTGAGATCGATTTAAAATTTCGAGTTCAGATTGCAATAAAAAGCTGATATTCAAGGCAAATTTTGCAGGGCTAGCGAGCTAGCTCAAAAAATCTAACGTAGAAGACGGTTTTTAAGCAAAGCTTTGCTTTTTAACACTTATGAACAGCAATCATCTGCCCAAATTTCAATTAAAATAGCTCGCTATTGCACTTGAGATTTAGTTGAACCTTACTATTTATAAGCGTTCTGAACCAAATTTTTTACGTCGAACTCAGGTTAATAGATACATTAAGGTATTGATAATTGTATTTGGGTTTTACTTATTCAACATATAAAACCAGTCCTTTCAGATATTCGCCTTCGGGGTGATAAATATTTACCGGATGATCGGCCGGTTGTGTAACTTGATGTAAAATGCGTACGTTACGATTTGCAATAGCCGCTCCCGAAAATACTGCTTCACGAAATTTTTCCTTGCTCACAACCTGCGAGCAGCTAAAGGTAAATACTATGCCGCCCGGGCGTATTTGCTCAAAAGCACGGGCATTAATTTTTTTATATCCCTGGAGTGCATGGCTTAACGCATTGCGGTGTTTTGCAAAAGCCGGAGGGTCGAGTACTATGAGGTCGTATTTATCTTTTATGTCTTTCAGATATTCAAAAGCATCGGCTACAATTGCTTCGTGGCGTGGGTCGTCATTAAAATTGAGTTGTACATTTTCGCGCGTAAGGTCTATTGCTTTCCCCGACGAATCGACACTATGAACCATGTTTGCATCGCCTTGCATTGCATAAAACGAAAAACCGCCGGTATAGCAAAACATGTTCAGTACATCGCGGCCTTTGGCATAAGCTTTTAATAAATTCCGGTTTTCGCGTTGATCGATAAAAAATCCGGTTTTTTGGCCATCAACCCAGTCAACTTTAAATAAATTTCCGTATTCCGATACTACTTCGGGAGCTGCATTGCCAAGCAAATATTCGTCAACCGGCTGTATATCCGATTTAAAGGGGATTGTTTTAGAGCTTTTATCGTATACCGCTTTGAGTTTATCGCCTAAAATTTCTTTCAGGTATTGAGCCAGTTCTAAACGCATGGCATACATTCCTATTGAGTGCATTTGCATAACAGCAGTACCGTTATACATATCAATAATTAGTCCGGGGAGTCCATCGCCTTCGGCATGTACAAGTCTGTACACATTTGTGTGCTCAGAGTTTGTTAGTTGCAAAGCTTGGCGGAGTTTGTATGCATTGAGGAGTTTTGTTTTCCAAAAATTGGCGTCGGGGAGGATGTTTTCAAAAGCAAAAATTCTTACAGCAATTGATCCAATTTGATAATGGCCGATGCCTAAAAATTCATCTTTGTTTGAATATACGGCAACAATATCGCCTTCGAGAACATTTCCGTATATTTTTTTAATAGCACCCGAAAAAACCCACGGGTAAAAACGTTTTATTGATTGGTCTTTGCCCGATTTTAAAACGATTTTAGTGTAATCAGTTGTTGTCATTCTTTAAAAAATCTTCGTAAATCTTAAATGATATCCAAGCATCGGTGGCAGCGTATAGTTGTTGAGCTTCGGTAAGTTCGGGGGCTTCCCAGTTCGACAATTGCTGGGCTTTTGATATGCGTCCGTTAAGTACAATGCCGGCAAGTTTTTTGAGGCTTAACCCGTTAATGCCCCGCCTGGGTGCTTCGTCTTGCAGCTCAACAAATCCGGCCGGTTTAAACTTATTGTTATGCTGCAATACTTTTATGTCGTCGTGAATTGCAGCTCCGGCTTTAATAATTTCAGGATTCGATAAAATTTTTATCAGGCCTTTAGTAAGGGTAAAATGATTTAGGCGGAATAAAAACGCATTGTCGTTTGTGGCTAATTGCAGTAAAGCAACTTTATTAATTTGGCCTTTTGTAAACGAAGGACGGGTTTCGGTGTCAAATCCCAAATATTTGTATTGTTGTAAATATTGAGCTGCTTTTTCGGCTTCGATAGGATGATTAATAACATGTATTTTACCATCGAACTGAATATGCGGTAACTGCTGCAGCTCTTCTTTGCTTATTTCGGCTTTGTATATTGTCATACGATTTTAATCTTCTTCAAACGGGTTTTCCGAGTGGTTTACAAAATGATTTGAAACCCAATTTTTGGATGTTTTTTCATTGTTATCCGATGTTTTTTCACGAGGGAGTTCGCTGTTTGAGTCAAGGTTAGCAGTTCCGTATACCAGCATGTGCAGTGCACGCAAGCCGTTTACCAGTTTTTGACCCCAGTAAGTTTCAAAATTGTTAAGGCATTCAGTCAGTGCATCGCTCATAATTTCGGTATTTCCTAACCGATATGTCATTAAACAATCTTTTAAGTCCTGATATATATCGCACAAATTTTCGGCAATGCTTGCATCTAGTGGAGCTTCACTAAACTGCATTCCTTCGTCAAATACTTCTTGGTAACTGTCGTACTGCCCGAGTTTTGCCGATATTTTATTGAGTAAAAAGTTGTAATCAACCTCAGTAACAAACTTGTCGCTTGTTTCGGCGGGTGTTTCTTCAAAAGCAGGCAATAATGAGGTTTTTAAATAGAGCAAAGGAAGCATTTTTTGTGCTTTTTCGATAAATTCTTTGCGGGTTATATTGGCATGTTTCTCAATAAATGCACAATACTCATTGGCAACAGTTATAAACTCAATAACGTTTTTTGAATAAACTATATGGTTTAATGGTTCTTCGCTCATATTCCTTAAAAATTATTCGGTGTACAAAAGTAGAATAATTATACAAAAACAGGCTTTAGTTGATTAATGTTTTCGATTATCGGTTTTTAAAATTGATTGTTTTTGTATACTTTGGTTTTGTTTGTTTACATAGATAATTCAATGGTCGTAAATAATAAAAAATTACAGATGAAGGTTTTAGTAATATACACCAAGCGATTTGCCTACGTACCGGCAGTAAAAAATTCGGAACAAGCTAGTGATAATGTTCAGCCAGCCGAATTTGCCGACTGTATTGCCGCGTTTATTCAAGTTGAAGCCGACGATGAAGAAAAAGATTTACTGAGCCGCGAAAAAAAATTGGTAAACCATTTAAAATGGTGTTTACGTAAAAACAACACACAAAAAGTTGTATTGCATTCGTTTGCACATCTTTCGGAGTCGAAAGCGTCGTACGAATTTACTTACAAAATATTTTGTGCCGCCGAAACCCGTTTGCAAAATCAGATCAGCGACATTTATCACAATGTAGATG
>CAZARW010000068.1:0-14871 GCA_964487645.1 uncultured Prolixibacteraceae bacterium | reverse complement strand
TTTGGTAGAAAGCTGCCTTGCCTTTTTTAGGGCTTGAGCAGCTTTTTTGTGATACAGGATTAAGAACTTGGTCCCTGATAAGTTTTCATTTTGGGAATATTTTTATAGCTTTAAGTTCAATTATTCAACACGTTTTTCGCCCAAGTGGCGATATCAAAAATCAATTAACTTTAAAAATACAATATGGGAAAAGAAGCAGTAAATGTATCAGCAGTAGATGTTGAGAAATTAATTAAGATGCTCAATGCAGCCCTTGCCGAAGAGTGGCTGGCTTATTATCAGTATTGGATTGGTGCCCGGTTGGTCGAAGGGCCAATGCGCAGCGAGGTTGAGCCCGAATTGTTGGCTCATGCCAACGAAGAACTGGCACATGCCGAAATGGTTGCCGACCGGATTCTTCAACTGGGTGGTACTCCAATTATTAATCCGGCCGAATGGACTAAACAAGCCCGTTGTGCTTACGATGAGCCGTCCGACCCTTATGTTGAGGTAATTCTGGAGCAAAACTTAAAAGGCGAGCGCTGTGCTATTCAGCGTTACCAGGAAATTGCCGACTTTACAGCCGGAAAAGACCACTCAACGCATCGTATGGCGGTTCAGATTCTCGAAGATGAACTGGAGCACGAAGATGATATTGAAACCTGGCTGGGCGACCTCGAGCGCATGAAAGAGGAGTTTAAAAAGCTCAGAATGTAGCCAAATTTCAAAGATTTAATAATATAAGGCGGTGTTAATCATTTTAAGATTGATACCGCTTTTTATTTGGTTTTATATTTAATGATTTCATGCCTTAAATATAACCATCTGCAGGTACATGGATTGCAGCATTTTGAGAAGTATACTACACAAAAATATTCATATAAAGCATCTATTTTAGGTGTAAATCAATTTTAATCAAACGTAAAGCACGTCATAATTTTAATGTTTATTCTTCATTTATAATTATCGGGTTTATATTTGCATCGAACAATTATCAATACCAAATTATAATTAACAAACAACAGTTATGATAAACCACGTAGTATTATTTAAACTGAAAGAATTTAATACCCGGGAGCAAAAGCAAGAGGCTCTTGAAAAGTTTAAAACTATGCTTTATAATTTACAGAAGCATATACCCGAGTTAAAACATATTGAAGTTGGTCTTCATTATGTACTTGAATCTCCATCGTTTGATTTGAGTTTAATTACACATTTTGAATCATTGGCCGATCTTGATGTTTACCGGGTACACCCCGAACATAAAAAGGTTATTGAATATGTAAATACCATTGTTGTTGAGCGAGCTGCAGTTGATTACGAGTTTTAATATCAATAAAATCAGCATAAAGAAACAACATTATGGAATTATATCCTTTAAGATTTACACCCATATTACATGAACGAATTTGGGGCGGAAACAGGCTGGAGAGCAAGTTTGGTAAAAACCTTAACGGGAAAACCAATATTGGTGAGAGCTGGGAACTGTCGGCAGTTGAGGGAAATGTGTCGGTAGTTGCAAATGGTTCGCTTGCCGGAAACTCGCTGCAGGAACTTATTGAAATATATATGGACGAAATTGTTGGCGAAAAAGTTTTTAAGAAATATGGGAACGAATTTCCCTTATTAATAAAATTTATTGATGCTAACGATGATCTTTCGATACAAGTGCATCCCGACGATGATAAAGCAGCAGAACGGCATCATGCTTTTGGAAAAACCGAAATGTGGGTAGCTCTTGACAGTGATGATGATTCGCAGCTTATTACGGGTTTTGTTTGCGATACCGATAAAATTGAATTTGTTAAAAAGCTCAATAACGGAACACTTACCGATTTGCTTAATTACGAAAAAGTAGAAAAAGGTGATGCCTTTTTTATTCCATCGGGTAGGGTACATGCAATATGCAAAAACAATTTGATTGCCGAAATACAGCAAACATCGGATATTACATATCGGATATACGATTATGGACGTAAAGACCAGCAAGGTAATGAGCGTGAACTGCATCTTGATTATGCGCTTGATGTAATTGATTATAAGCAGGTGCAGGAGCCTAAAATTCGATACGACATGCAGCAAAATACTCCTGTTGAATTAGTATCGTGCAATTATTTTACTACCAATTTGCTTGAGCTAAGCAAACCGGTATTGCGTGATTATTACAAACACGACAGTTTTGTTATTTATATTTGTACCAAAGGCGAGTGTGTTGTAGGAGCACCCGATGGAGAAAAAATTACAGTAAAAGCCGGTGATACAGTGCTTTTGCCGGCAGCTTTACATCAATCTGAGATAAAGCCTTTAATTCAACCCACCAAACTTTTAGAAGTGTATATTAAGTAAAAAGTCTTGTTTATGATAGTTAAAGATGCACGCTTTGTAATGAGCAATACCGATGTTGATAAATGTCCAAAGTCGGATAAACCCGAGTATGCTTTTATTGGACGGTCAAATGTTGGTAAGTCATCGCTTATAAACATGCTTGTCGATAATAAAAAACTTGCGATGACCTCTGGTAAACCCGGGAAAACCAAATTGATTAATCATTTTATTATTAATGGCGATTGGTATTTGGTTGATTTACCGGGTTACGGATATGCAAAAACATCAAAAACCGACCGAAAAAAGTGGGAGCAGTTTATTCGAAAGTATTTGTTGCATCGAAAAAATTTAACCGGAATATTTTTACTTGTCGATTCGAGAATCGAGCCTCAAAACAGCGATTTGGAGTTTATGCAGTGGCTGGGACAAAACCAGGTGCCTTTTGTTATTGTGTTTACAAAAATCGACAAACTGAATAAAACCGAAAAAGTAACATACGAAGAGCGTTATGCACAAAAAATGCTCGAAACATGGGCCGAAACACCTCTTATGTTTCACACATCAGCTCAAACAGGTGAAGGGCGTGATGAAATACTCGATTTTATCGATCATATAAATCAATCGCAGCAATAGTTTTGACTATTTGTCAAAAGTATGTATTTGAGTTTATTGTGTGCTGGTGCAGCCATTGCGAGCTTTTTGCATCATGAATTAATGCAATAAACTCAGCTTAAAGTTTACATTTATTATTGATGCACATCAATATTTTTATAATTTTGTCGAATACTAATAAAATAAAAAAAGCATGCCACGTAAAGCCCCGCTCAAAATTTTTACAGGAACATCAACATCCTATCTTACTGAGCAAATTTCAAATTTTCTGAACATCGACATTGGTCGGTCATCGTGTCCTAAATTTAGTGATGGTGAATTCGAACCTTGTTTTGATGAAACAATTAGGGGCTCGTATGTATTTATTGTGCAATCGACATTTCCGCCTGCCGATAATTTGTGGGAACTGCTGTTGATGATTGATGCAGCAAAACGTGCTTCGGCATATAAGGTAATTGCTGTAATACCGTATTTTGGGTATGCCCGTCAAGACCGAAAAGATAAACCGCGAGTGTCAATTGGAGCAAAAGTGGCAGCCGATGTGCTTTCGGTAACCGGTGTCGATCGGATTATTACTGTTGATTTGCATGCCGATCAGATTCAAGGCTTCTTTAATATTCCCGTTGATCACTTATATGCTTCTTCGCTTTTTATTCCATTTATAAAAAAAATGAATTTGCCTAATGTGGTTATTGCATCGCCCGATGTTGGCGGTACAAAACGAGCCAACACGTATGCAAAATTGCTCGAGACCGACATGGTTATTTGTCATAAAACACGGAGTAAAGCAAACGTAGTTGATACAATGACTGTGATAGGCGATGTGAAAGGTAAGGATGTGATATTGATTGACGATATTATTGATACTGCCGGAACGATTACAAAAGCAGCCGGTTTATTGCTCGATAAAGGAGCCAGTAGTGTAAGGGCTTTTGCAACTCATGCTGTATTGTCGGGGCCGGCATACGAGCGAATCGAAAATTCAAAACTCGAAGCTGTATACTTTACCGATTCGATTCCTTTAAAACAAAAAAGCGACAAAATAAAAATAATACCTTTGGCTCCGCTTTTGGCCGATGTAATTGACAAAGTTTATTACTATAAATCAATCAGTACATTTTATATTTAAATTTAATTATTGATCGAACAATAGAGAAAAAAATATAAAAAAAAGCTGTGAAGCAATATGCTTCACAGCTTTTTTGTGTTGTTATTATAAGCTCTTCTCTAAATAAAAATCAATTGACTAAGTACATAAACCGGAAGTAAAACCAGAAGTGAGAATTTAAAAATATACGAGAAAAAACCCGGCATGTTTATGCCACTCTCTTCGGCAATAGCTTTTACCATAAAATTGGGCCCGTTGCCAATATAGGTCATCGCACCAAAAAATACAGCACCGGTACTTATTGCTTTTAAAATCCCTTCGGGGATGTTTGCAACCATTATGGTTCCGCTTACAGGGCTTAATCCGCCTGCAAGCTTATGAAACGATACAGCTGTAGGTGCATTGTCGAGTATCGAACTCAGCGCTCCGGTTGTATAGAAAAATTCAGAAGCTTTGCTTATTCCAAACATTTGTGAGTGTTGCTCGATATAGAGTAATGCAGGCACCATGGTTAAAAATATTCCAAAGAACAAAAATGCAACTTCGGTAATTGGTGCCCATGTAAATTTGTTGCTTGTGTAGCGGGTTGTGTTGTTTGTAAATATTAATGACAGCAGCGCCATAAACAGAATAACGGTTTCGCGTATAAAGGATAATTGATGGTTGTGCTGAATTGCAGGGATATAGTTTTCGTTTAAAAATGCAACCGAAGCGATTACTCCGGCAAGAAACAAAAAGTTTATTTGTCCTTTTATTGCAAAAGTATTTTTTACTTTTTCTTTGTACAGATGAGGTTTTACAGGTTCTCGTTTAAAGAATATTGTATCGGTAATAAAAAAGATTACTAAAAGCATAATAAGAACAAAAGCCCATTCGCTAAACAGCCCCAAAAACCATGTAAACGGTGCACCGCGTAAATACAGTAAAAACAACGGAGGGTCACCAAGGGGAGTAAGCATACCTCCGGCGTTAGCTATAATGGCAATAAAAAATAACATCGAATGAATTTTAAATTCACGTTTCGAGTTTATTTTAATCATTGGCCTTATAAGTAACATGGCAGCTCCGGTGGTGCCCATAAACGAGGCCAATACTCCGCCAATTGCAAGGCATATGGTATTTACAATTGGTGTAGCTTCAATATTACTCTCAAAATGAATACCTCCGGTAATTATAAACAAAGCACCCAATAAGGCAATAAACGGAATGTAGTCGTAAAATATTTGATGTTCAATTTGATGAAGCATTCCATGCCTGATAAGGATTATTGCAAGGGGGATTCCAAGGCTTAATGAAATAATTAATTTGTGTGTGTTATTTTCCCACCATTTTTCGAAAAGTAAGGGGCCAATAGCAATAAATAACAGCATAACTACAAATGGTATTGAATACCATATTGATATCCCCGACGACATGTCAAAACCCATATCACAAATCCTCCCGATTTTTAAAATATGCTTACACCCTATAATGTAATGCAAAAAATAATAAATAAATGTTTTGCTTTTTTATAATGTAAGGTACAAGAGTAGAGTGTGTCGGACAATAAGTGTGTGATACTTGCTGCGATAATGAGCAAACACGACACCAGAACATGATGTACCTCGCAATAATATTTTGAACTGCTTTTTTTACAGCGAGCGAAACTACATATAATTTCGATATGGCAAAGCTTTTTTCTGAAAGATTTTTTGTTTGTTAATATATCATTCTCATTAAGGGGAAATATGTGTATTTTAAGTCGTAAAAATTGATTTTCGATACTCGGGTATGAAGCAGCAATAAATCAAAAAGCCAAAAAATTATTTTTCATTGCCTGAGTTATCAAGGCTGTTTGTGGGGGGTGTTTCGTTTATTTTATCGTGAGGTATCGACGATATTTTAAATACTCCGGATGAACCCGCGCCACAACTTATTATTGTTTTTAAACCGTAATCAACAGAAGCTTCACTTTTACGAATTTGCTCTTTAGGTAGGTGATAAATATTCCCTGATGTGGGGTTTGGGCCTGTTGGTACAAATACTGTTACATATTCGTTCCATTCCTGATAGTCGGTAATAAAACCCGTCATTAATACTCCGGTACCAAAAATATCAACCAAAACCACCTCCGAAAAAAACTTTTTATTACCTCCAAAAAATTGTTGAACAATTTCTCGTGCTGTTGAGTATCCGGGTAATTTCGATAGATATATTTTTTCGAAATGGGTAAAAAGCAATTTTCCGAAGCGTGTACGTATAAATAATCCGATAAAGAAAAATAAAGCAATAATTGCTGCAACAGCAATAATGTATACAATTATGGTTGATATCCGGGTGTTGGTTTCAAAAAGAGTAACCAAGGGCTCAAGATATCGTTCAATGAGTTTTATAACCCACCGAAACAGAATCACAATTAGCCCTAAGGGTAAAATTGCTGCTAAGCCACCAATTAATGTTGTTTGTATAAAAGATATAAAACGGTTACGGTGTGATATATTGTTTTTCATTTTAAGTGTATTTTGATTGTTTGTATGTTTTTTTTCTCCATTTACAGACAAAATTAGATTGTTTGCCGTTTAACTCACTATTTATTCGTCAATATTTTGCTGTTTTGTCTGTATAAACATTGAATTTTACAGCCACTATATGAATGAATTGTATTTGGGTTGATAATCGCAAAATTCATAGTGCTTTTGTTACAACGGAATACTCTTTACTTTTATTTAAATAATTTGTTGTCGTATGAAAATCAACACAAGAACGAAACAGTCGCTTTTGCTTTGGAATAGCGCACATTCGGACAGTTATCGGGATGAGCAAGCTGTTTCAAATTTTAGAAAAGATAAAAACGAGAAGTGTATTCTTGAGTTCTCAGGAAAAATGAAAAGTATACTCAATAAGCAAACCTTTAATGGCGAGGGTAATGGTTTGTTTAAGAGGAGTATATCTATAATGATGAAAGAAGTTTTTGAGTTTGCTGACAATGAATTATCGCTAATTTTAAATAATGAATTTGCATCGGTTACGAAAAAATTTATATCGATGGCTCGCGATTTTGATCCAAATATTTCGACAGAAAATATATTTCAGGCAAGCCGTAATTTGTGGATAGCCAACACATTACAGTTGTTGTTTAATAAGCCTGTTGAGCTTACAAAATCGTTATTTGCATACAGTATGCTTTATCCTTATACCGATAACTATATTGATAATCCGCATGTTCGTGAAAGTGAAAAATATGTGTTTAGTGATAGGTTTCGCCTGCGGTTGAGTGGAGTATTGTTAAAACCGCTTAACCAACACGAAAAGCAAATATTTGCTTTGCTTGAGTATATCGAAAGCGAGTGGGACAGGCAACTATTTCCTGATGTTTATGAGTCGTTACTTGCAATACATGCAGCACAAACACGCAGTATTAAGCTTACCCGTAAAATTGCTGAGCAATCTGAGAATGAATTGTTGAAAATTTGTATCGAAAAAGGAGGTACTTCGGTTTTAGCCGATGGATATCTTATTCATGGATTTCTTACTCCCGAACAAGAAAGCTTCTGTTTCGATTTTGGTGTACTGCTTCAGTTTGTTGACGATATTCAGGATTTGCAAGAAGATATTGACGATAAAATCGAAACAATTTTTACGTATTTGGCACACAATGGATTGTTAGACTGTTACATTAATAAAATTCTGTCGTTTACGCAAAAAGTGATGGACAATACCGGAATTTTTGATGAAGAATTATTTATGCACTTTAAATCCCTGGTTTTACGAAGTGTTAAAATATTGACAGCCGAATCGGTTTGCTTAAACACTAAATTTTTTTCTGACAAATATGTGAATAAAGTTGAAGAACAGTCGTCGTTGTCGTTTCGTTTTATTCAAAAATATCGAAATAAAATATCAGGAAACAGGGTTTCGATTATGCAAAAAATCACACCATTAATCGATCGAAAAATTGCTGTTGCTATTTAATTTTTCTTTTGTGTGAAGTTTACTGTTTAATATGTATAGTCAAATGTTTTGTTAGCATACTCATACACACGCATTAAAGCCCTGCCGTCGTGATAATTGCTTTTCCAGCCATGAGCTTTGGGGGCTGTTGTCGCTTTGGGGCTTTGGTCAATTCCGTATTCAAAATAACCACGGTGTGTTGTGTCTGTTATTTCGGTTTCAATATAGTTCCACATGTTTGTAAAAGCAATTTCGTAAATCGGCTCATCGGGAAATAATGATGCCATTATTGCCAAAGTATGCCAGCCTTCGAATTGTGCCCACCAAACTTTTTTTGGGTCAATTATTTCAATTGTATTGCTGTTGTTAAAATAGTATCCGCGGTTGTATATCCCGAAATAATTTTCATCAAAACCATTATCGAGGCTGTGGTCGCATAATTTTTTTGCAATTTCAAGGGTATTTTTATCAATTTTACCATAAAGTGTTTGCGAGGCATCTAAAAGCAAGTATGCAGTTTCAATATCGTGTCCAAACGACACATGGTCGAAATATGAATTTTTTAGAATATAATTTCGGCTGGAGTCGACATGATTTATTGGAGTCCAGTCTGTTTCGAAAAAAAGTTTTAATGTGCCTTTTGAGTCGGTCATTGTGTCTCTGATTAAAATAAGCATTTCTTCTAAGCGCTTTTTAACTTTTGGGGTGGGCATAACCTGGTATAAAGCTGTAAATGCTTCTAATAAATGAATCGAAGTATTTTGGTCTTTCCACGAGGGATGTCCCCATCCAAATTTCATAATTTCGTCAATGTTTTTGGGCAATTCTGCTTTTACCTCATCGCTTAGTATCAAATTGAAATACCCGCCATAAATGGTGTCGTAAGCATTATTTTCTAGCCATTCAAATGATTTATTCAACCAGTCATAAACCTCGTCGCTTGAATTTATTTTAGCATATTCGGCCAAAGCAAAAATGGCAAATGCATTGCCGTATACCAATTTATATTTCTCGTTTTCGTCGTAAAAATTGAGACTGAATCCTTCATTTTCGGTATCCCACATATTTTTTGTAATGAAATTGTACCCATGGTTTGCTGCAATAACAAGATGCTGGTTATCCTCAATTATTTGCGAAGCTTTTGCAGCTGTCCATAAACCGCGTGCCTGAGTTACCAACATTTTGGGTTGATTTTCCATTTTTCTCCATTGGTAATCAAATTGGGTATAAAAACCCCCGTTTATTGTGTCAATAATGTTCGGATACCATAAATCAATATGGTTTGTCATCGCAGTTTTGATGTCGTTTACCGGAATATTAATGTACGTTTTATTGTCGGTACTGCCCGCAATACACATAATACAGGCAATGATGCTTATTGTAATTGCTGTTTTCATTCAATGCTCTCCGATGATTTTAGGTCAAAATATTTAGTATAAAATGGTATTGCTTACAAATGCAATTTCGCGGCTGTCGGGCGACCAGTTAAATACATTCATCGATCCCTGTCCTCCATAAAGATATGCAATAACCTTAGGTTCACCACCCATTGCGGGCATTAGTCGTATGTAAACATGTTTATAAAACGGATGATCGGCCGAATTAATTTGCTTCGAATACGAAATAAAAACAATCCATTTACCATTAGGCGAAACATGCGGAAACCAATCGTTATATTCATCAAATGTGAGTTGTTCTTGTTTGCTTCCATCGGCTTTCATTCGCCATATTTGCATGGTTCCTGTGCGGTTTGAGTTAAAGTAAATGTATTCACCGTTGGGAGAGTATTCCGAGCCATCGTCGAGCCCTTCGGCATTTGTTAACTGTTCTTCGAGCTTTGTCGTTCTCGAAATTCTATAAATATCTAAATCAGATTGTTTATTGCGTCCTGCTGTGTAAATTAAGTATTCACTATTGGGCGAAAAACCGTGTAGATACGAAGGAGCCTCTGTGGTAATCAGTTCGGGTGTGCCTCCTTGTGCATCGAGGGTATATACTAACGATTGATTTTGTTTGTGTTGAGTGTGGTCGCTAATGCCTAGTATTTTTCCGTCGAACGACAATACATGATCGTTGTTGTTGTTTACAGCAAAGCCGGTGTGTATTTCATCAATTGATTTGTTTTCGATATCGAAGGTAAAAATCTTTCCTTCGCTGTTGTAGTATAGTTTTTGTCCATTAGGCGACCAGTTTGGAGCTTGTAACGAAAGTGGAGAGCTGTGTACAATACGGCGTTTGCCATTTTCGATGTTCATAATTTCGATATGGCTGCCAATATAATCGCGATATGGTACAAGGCTGTCGGGCGCAGGATACACCAAACGAACATTGTCAAAAACAGCTTTCTCGCTTACATCGTTTTCGTGCGAACAAATAAACAATCCCGCATAAATCTTTAGTGGAAGACTCATGTTGGTTTCGGTTGTTTGATACGTTTCTCCGTCAATGGCAGCTCTCATAATTACCGTGTTGCCGGTTCTTTCTATTTCAATAATGTTTGCTCCCGATAAAGCAATTTTTTGTTCAAGAGTTTCGCTGCCAATCTCCTGCCTGTATTGTAACGATGTTAGCCCATCGCCATGAACAACAGCACTTGCATGTTGAGAGTTTCCTTCGAGCGATTTTCGGAGCATTATACCGGCTTTGCGGTGGGGGTTTTTCCCTTTGCCTGCAAAACTTAAACGGCAACGCATTATAAAATCGCCTTCAATTTCTTTCCATACGTATCGAAACTCATCGGTATTTCCCCAAATGTTTTTACCTGCACCTTGTAAAGTGTATTCGTCGGCTGGCTTATCGTACATTGCAAATCCCCCGATGTGTGGATTACCAATATCGCCTGTTTGATCAAAAATTCCGGGTTTTGTTTTGTTGTTTTTTATACACGATGATGTCATAAGCAGAATAAGTATTAAACCGATTGTATAATTGAACGTTTTTTTCATCTTGATCTTTTTTTTCAAGTATAACATATCAGGCAATTTATGTTTTTTTCTGAATATGCTTCCTTCTTTGTGTGTTTTGTATAAATATTTGATAAAAATGAACAATTTTCAATGATAAATTGCCTTGAATATCGAATGTTGATTTGTTATCTTTCGATATAATTTAAAAAAATGAAGCAAATACGTGTTGGAATTATTGGGTTTGGTTTGTCGGGGCGATATTTTTTTGCACCCTTTATCGATAATCATCCCCATTTTAATTTAGTTGCTTTTGTGAGTTCACAAATACATACTATTAATTTGCTTTACCCCGATGCAACTGTTTTTTCAAATGCCGTGCAATTAATTCAATCCAACATGGTTGATTTGCTTGTGATTAGTACTCCCAATATTACCCATTTTGAGTATGCTGCAAAAGCACTAGCCGCCGGTAAACATGTTGTAGTTGAAAAACCTTTTACTGTAAATACTCAACAGGCACACGAGCTTATTTCTCTTGCAAAAAAACATAATAAATTACTTATCCCATTTCATAACAGGCGTTGGGATGGTGATTTTTTAACCCTTAAAACAATAATCGAAGAGGGGGATTTGGGTGATGTGCTTGAATTTGAATCACATTTCGACCGATACAATCCTTTACCCGAAAGGGCTGGGTGGAAAAGAGAAAAACGAATTGAGAACAGTGTTTTGTTCGATTTGGGGCCACATTTGATCGATCAGGTATTGCAGCTTTTTGGTATGCCCCAGGCAGTATATGCTCAGTTGGAAACACAGCGACCAAAGGGGAGTAATATCGATTATTTTGATATTCATTTATATTATCAAAACAAAAAAGCAATTTTAAAAGCCGGAGTTTTTGTTCATAAAAACGATTTGCGATTTGCAGTACACGGAACTAAAGCATCGTATATAAAATATGGAATCGATCCTCAGGAAAACAATTTGCGTAAGCAAATGCCTGTAAATTCAGAATTGGGAGCCGATTCTCCCCAAAATTACGGGGTTTTATATCAGCATACACCCAATAAAGTTGTAAGCCTCAAAGTACCAACAATTGATGGAAATTATATGGCTTTTTTTGATGGAGTATATAATGCCCTAACAAAAAACAACAATCCTCCGGTTACTGCTCAGCAAGCTGCTGAGCTTATGTTTATTATTGAAAAATCAATTGAAAGCAACCAAAAAAAACAAGCCGTTTTTTTAAATAGAATGACAGATTTAAAATCAATACAATAAAAATAATGCATATGAATAATGAAATTGAATACCGCAAAATACAGTTGTTAGCTTTGGTAGCAACGCGTATACTCATGGGGTGGTATTGTTTGTACGAAGGAGTAATAAAGTTAATGAGTCACAATTGGACTTCGTTTGCATTTTTGAACGATTCGCAAGGATGGTTTGCACCAGTATTCCGAGCAATGGCAGCTAATCAAAATATGCTGGCAGTTGTCGATTTTTTAAATATATGGGGCTTAATTGCTATAGGACTAGGCCTTATTTTGGGGCTTTTTACACGTTTATCGGCAATTGGCGGCATGGTTCTTATTGGACTTTATTACTTATCGCATCCGGCATTAATTGGGGCCGAGTATATGCTGCCTTCGGGCGAAAGCACCATGTGGGTTGGTAAAAACCTGATATTTGTTTTTATCCTATTTATTTTAATTGTATTTCCTACCGGCCGGATTATTGGTATCGACCGCCTATTGTTTAAAAAGAAAAAAGCTTAATTGTTATGGACGAAAAACACGATAATAAAACCGAAGGATTTAGCCGCAGAGATATTCTTAAAGGATTTGCAACGTTGCCGGTATTGGGCGCATTTGGGTATGGTGTATACCGAAAATGGAACATCGACAGATTAAAACGCAATGCCATAGTTAATGAGCTGGGTATTGACATGGGCGATCCTGCAATGGATAGCCATCTGCAAAAAAGCGATGGAGAAAAACTGCGTATTGGTATAATTGGTTACGGAATACGTGGCGAACAACTTATGCGTGCTGCCGGCTTTGCTAAACCCGAACTGATTGACGAGTGGAAAGAAGCAGCAAAACTTAATCCATCGGATAAGCGATATGCCGATTTTTTGGCACAAGACGATCTGAATATTACAATAACTGCGGTATGCGATCTTTTTGATGTATTTGCAAAAGAAGCAATGCAGGCAGCTGCAAATGTAAACAGATTGGGATCTGCAGGTAAAATGGTTTCAACAGCAAAACGTTACAAACGCTATACCGATTTGCTTGCTGCTTCGGATGTTGATGCTGTAATTATCGCAACACCCGATCACTGGCATGCAAAAATGGTTATTGATGCCGCTAAAGCAGGTAAACATGTTTATGTCGAAAAAGGGCTTACCCGCACTGCCGACGAAGCATTCGAAATGCGTGAGGCTGTTAAACAATCGGGCATTGTTTTTCAATTAGGACATCAGGGCAGACAAACAGCAAGTTTCAATAAAGCAAAATCAATTATCGATAAAAATATTTTAGGAAAAATAAATCTTATCGAAGTTTGTACAAACCGAAACGATCCAAACGGCGCTTGGGTATACGATATCCATCCCGAAGGAAACCCACAAACAATTGATTGGAAGCAATTTATTGAACCAACAAATCCTCATCCTTTTAGCCTCGAACGTTTTTTTAGGTGGCGTTGTTGGTGGGATTACGGTACAGGCCTTGCAGGCGATTTGCTAACCCATGAGTACGATGCAATTAATCAGGTGTTGAAACTGGGTATCCCATATTCGGCTGTTGCTTCGGGCGGAGTTTATTTTTTTAAAGATGGCCGCGAAGTTCCCGATGTTTTTCAGGCTGTATACGAATATCCCCAGCGCGATTTAACGTTTATGTACAGTGCAACACTGGCAAGCGAAAGGTTTAGAGGAAAGCTAATTATGGGGCACGACGCAAACATGGAAATGGAGAATACCCTGATGGTATACCCCGATAAAAATTCGACACGATATAAAGAAAAAATTGAAAAAGGAATTTTAAAACCCGAACAACCTATGATCACATATGTTCCGGGTACAGGCCAGGTCGATGCTGTTACTTCGGCTACTGAGCAATATTTTGCTAGCCGGGGCTTGCTTTATACATATGTGCAGGGCAAACGGGTCGATACAACTCATTTGCATATTAAAGAATGGCTAAACTCTATACGCAGCAATAAACAACCAAGTTGTAATATTGATCAGGGTTTCGAAGAGGCAATTACTGCACACATGGCAACTATTGCTTATCGCGAAAACCGAAAAGTATATTGGGACAGCGAAAACGAAAAAATCATTTAATAACGGTTGTTTATTATACTGATTAAAAAATACAGCCTGAGTGCGTGCAAAAACAGCTGTGCTTTTTCAACTGAATTTGTTACCTTTAGGTGTTTCTGAAAAAACATTAATGTAACCTATTTATATAACTATGAAACGAGCATGTACAATATTTTTAACAGATTGATGATAATCTGCCTCATGCAAGTTTCTTGTCTGTCAAACAGGCAGGCATACGACCTAAAAATTATTATCGTATGAAAACAAACAACGAAAAATCAGGATTTAGCCGAAGACAGTTTATTGGTAGTACTGCACTGGCAGCTGCCGGTTTTACTATTTTACCAAGTTCGGTAATTGGTGGCTTAGGGCATAAAGCTCCGAGCGATAAACTGAACATAGCCGGCGTAGGTGTTGGCGGGCGTGGCCTTGGTGTTTTAAAAGCAATGCAAAGCGAAAACATTGTTGCTTTGTGCGATGTTGACTGGAAATATGCACAGGGTGCTTTCGATTTTTTTCCAAAAGCAAAACGTTATTGGGACTGGCGGGTTATGCTCGACGAAATGAAAGACTCAATTGACGCTGTTGTGATTGCTACGGCCGATCATACACATGCTATTATTGCAGCTCATGCAATGACTCTGGGGAAACATGTTTATGTTGAAAAACCTCTTACGCAT
>CAZARW010000067.1:0-15348 GCA_964487645.1 uncultured Prolixibacteraceae bacterium | reverse complement strand
TTTCGAGGGGAGTTTCATCTCCGCTGTAAAACTTTACAGTTTTTAATTGCTCTACATTACTCATAATCAGGTTTGAAAGGTTAATAATTTGCTTTAAACCCGAAACAGCATTTCTACACAATACATATTTCTATTGTTAGATTGGTTTCGGCTATGCGATAATAGTAAAAATATATTTATCAACAAAACCTGCCGTTAAGTTTTAAATCGAAACACAAAACCTGTTTTTGGTAATACTTTTAAACATGTCGGAGAAAAAAATTATTCAACAGAAAAGCAAATCGTTTACAGTGCCCGCTGTCGTTATTTAATGTGAAGTAAAATTGCTTTCTCAATTGCTTTTTGACAAACCGCACAAAATTTTCCTGCACGCGATTCTTTCATCCAACAACTCATAGCCGGACTGTAAATACCTTTTGCGCTGTATCCTCCCCCCTCAAAAACACCCACTACTTCATTATATTCGGCTATTCGTGGTGTTGGAATCATCACAGTATCGTGAACCATATTCGACCACTTACTTGTAAAATCAACCAAAGTAGTTATGTTTGGTTCATATGGCTCTACATTGTAATTGTAGTAATCGATATATTCAACAGACGAACTGTAATACTCATCAGCAAGGCCTGCAAAACCATGGCCAAACTCGTGACAAAATACAAATGCCGATTCAATGTTATCAACACTGCAAATATTTAGCGAATTGTAACACCCTCCGCCTCCGTATGTATCAGAATTAACTAAAACAAAAAAGTGATCCCAGGCATATGCATCAAGGGCATCGTAAACCGGTTTTAAATTACAAATTGTGAGATAACGTGGCGAATTAAACGTATAAAAACTGCTTTGAAATGCTGTATTCCGAAAAATATTCTCGCCCGGCAAATCGGCTCCTTGCTCAAGCGATGGAACTTTTAGTGCATACACATTAAAGGCATGTTTATATTCCGAAAATGGGCTTTTTGAAAACAATGTATCAAGCATATCTTGCGAATCGGCAATATATTTATCCATTTGCTCAAGAGTATATCCTTCGGAAAGAAAAACCAAATCGATTTTTCCGGCAGTTTCTCCATTATACAAAAGAGTATCGGCATCGTATTGAAAATAAAACTCATCAATAATATTGGGATCGTTTGACCTGAGTGTATCAGAAAAAACTGTAAGCCACCCATTGTTTTTATCGCGCTTTTGAATACAAACGAGCACATCGCAAAGAGGCACAGGAAAATACAAAGCATGATAAAACGACCGATGCTTAAGAGCTGCTTCATCAGTGGTTTGCCACTCAGCAAACAAAGGACTAAAACCTCTGCTAAAAAGCATTTTATTCATCTGCTTGTTTTCCGATTCAAGCGAATAAAGCAAAAAACGATAACTGCCATTATTTGTTTCATCAATTAAATAATTGAATGAACCTCCCCAATGAGGCAACTTTTTTGTTTGTGCATGAATAATTGCAACAGTGTTAGCGGTACCTGTAAATTCAAAATCATACCGCATTGCTTCATTTTTATCGAAATACTGAGCAAATAAACCTACTGCATGCATACCTAAAAACACCAGTAAAAGTCCGCTTCTCCAGAAAATATTACCTGATATCATTTCATTAATTTAAGGAATAGTATAAACTTAATTCAATTTTACCAACAAAAAAAATTTGCACAATAACACGCATAATATCAATAAATATTACATTTTTGCAATTAATAATCAAAAAAAGTATACAATGACTCAAGAATTAAACCTCATAATTAACGAGTGGCTGCAAAAAATAATTTCCAACCCTCGAAGCAGTCAATTTATTTCAACCTTGCTGGTTACATTGCTAATAATAATTGTTTCGGCTTTAGCCTTATTCATTGTTCGAAAAATACTCAGAATTGTTGCACATCAGCTTGCCAAACGAACAAAAACCGAATGGGATGATATACTGGTAAAGCGAAAATTCTTTTTAGCTATTGCCCACTTAGCACCTGCATCAATTATATATTTTTCATCGGGCTTTGCCGAATCGTTCTACCCTGTACTTGATTCGGTTACAATAAAAATTGGCGAAATATATTACATGTTTGCTATTGTAATGGCTCTCAATGCTTTTTTATCGTCGATTAATGAGATTTATCAAAAAAGTTTTTCGTTTGCCAACGAACGCCCAATTGCCGGCTTTATTCAGTTGATAAAAATTTTTATGTACTTTGTTACTCTGCTGGCAATAATTGCCATCATTTTTGACAAAGAACTAGGTAAGCTCCTAACCGGCCTTGGAGCTATGGCAGCAATCCTTTTACTAATTTTCAGAGACACAATACTGGGTTTTGTTGCCAGTATTCAGATTAGCATGAACAACATGCTAAAAATAGGAGACTGGATAGAAATGTCGAGTCGAGGTGCCGATGGTTCGGTTATCGAAATGAACCTGACCACAGTAAAAGTCGAAAACTGGGATCGAACAATTGCACACATTCCAACCTATGCCCTGGTTACCGAATCGTTTACCAACTGGAAAGGTATGGAACAATCGGGTGGCCGACGTATTAAACGTTCAATTAACATTGACATGAACAGTGTGAAGTTCTGCAATTTAGATATGCTCGAAAAATTTCAAAAATTTATTCTGATTAAAGACTATGTTGAAAAAAAACAAGTGGAAATTGAAGAGTACAATGCAAAGCTTATAGTAACACCCGATCAGCATTTTAACGGTCGCAGACAAACAAACCTGGGTATTTTCAGAAAATATCTCGAAGCTTATTTGCAAAACAACCCCAACATAAATACCGAGATGACTTTTTTGATCAGACATCTGCAACCAACCGAAAAGGGTATTCCAATTGAAGTATATGTTTTTAGTAAAGACAAACGATGGGCTATGTACGAAGCAATTCAGGCCGATATATTTGACCATATTTTAGCAATACTTCCCGAGTTTGATTTAAAAATTTTTCAAGCGCCCAGTGGAAGCGATATTAAAGAAATAATACCGGTTTTGAAAAAATAATACCGACTATTTGTTACAAAAAAGAACAAAAAAATAAAATAACACCTTTTTTTTTATAGTTTTACAAACCTGAACGAAGAGAGATTATTGAGGATGATTAGATTACAAATTTTTATTATTCTACTTGCATTAGGGCTGCAATCATTTGCTCGCGATACTGTGATAAAAAAAATTACTGATGATGTTATTACCGTAACTCCGGGTAAAAAACAGTTACAGTCGCTGGGCTGGCCCAATGACATGATTAACTCAGTAGCCATTAAAACTACCGAAGGCATTGTGCTTATTAACACACAAAACAGCCCTGCCAATGCACATCTTATAAAAAATGCCGTTTCTGAATATTTTAACGATACTGTTTTTACATACATCATCAACAACCATGGCCTATCGGGGCATACCGGCGGAAATTGTGTTTTTACCGAAAGCCATATTATTGCTCATACAAACAGCACTACCGAAATACGCGATTACGACGAACTGTTTCTGGGACAAACCGTTGATTTTTTCAGAAAAAAAATCACATACAACCACAATGTGCTCGACACAATTACTGTTGAAGGTAAAATGCAAGACTCTCTCAATACTGCTGTAGATTTATACAAATATTACGAAAACGATTTAATCAATAATTTTAAAGTTCGGTTTGCCGATATTACCTTCGATCATAAATACGAGCTTACTGTTGGCAATAAAGATTTTTTGTTGCTTTACATGGGAAAAGGCCATAGCGCATCCGACATTGTTGTGTATATTAAACAAGAAAAAATACTGTGTATAGGAAATCTTTTTCATTTAGGTGCACAAACCGAAGAGACCATGCCCAGTTTTTATATCCATAAAGTTAACGAAATTGATTACTGGATTAGCTCATTTACCGAAATACTCCAAAATCCCGATATCGATTTCAATCAAGTACTAACAACACATGGCAAAAAACCGTTTGCACGTAAAAATATCGAGTTTATTAACGATTACTGCATCGAAGTTAAGAAGCAGGTTAAACATGCCAAAACAAATAATCTATCAATTGATGATGTAAAGGATATCAAAAAATTTGATTCTGTTTTTCAAAAGTATTCAGGCATAATTAAACCAAACAAACGAGTTGAAGAAATTCATCAGCATAATATCAACATTATTTGGCGGCATATCGAATAAACCTATCTTAAAACAATAATAATTCCCGGTTTTTTTTTCAAAAAAACAACGCTTATTACAATATGATGCTTCAATATCGAGTTATTGCTTTACATAACTTTTCACACAAACTCTATCTATGGCACGTATGTTGTTGTACTACTATCCAATTTTTTAGTTAATTTTGCACAAAATACCACACCATGAGAACATTTGCGTGCATACTTATTTTTACAATATTTAGCCTGAAAGCTCATTCTGAAGGAATAATAAATATTGGTATAAAATATGGCACCAACAGTTCGGTTATGCATACCAATTTCGACGAGATTTTGGAGCAAAACATGAACCAAACAAACATGAACAACTATTTTGCAGGTGCATTTACACGCATAAATATTGGCCGACTATATATACAACCCGAAGCATACTTTAACACCAAAGGCGGAATTATTGCACCTGTAAACATAACCGAAACTCTTATTCCTTCGGAAACAACCTTTAAGTATCAAACAATTGATGTGCCCGTGCTCGCCGGATACAAAATAATTAAACGCGACATGGCCAATGTTCGCATCAATGCCGGACCGGTTTTTTCGTATATAACTGCAAATGCCCTAATATCCGAATTAAACAATCTGCAACGTTCACATCTCAATAACCGCTATATAGGATGGCAAATAGGTTTGGGTATCGATATTTGGTTTATAAGTATTGACGGACGAATTGAAAACAGCACCAACATTCTTACATCCGAAAGCCCTTTCGTTGCAAAAAACCAAAGTTATCTTCTGTCGGTCGGAATTAAACTGTTTTAATCAGGCTTAAAACAAACAAAAAAACAAGATCACTCATCATTTTTGTTTTCATTTTTATCAAACACTCCCAACAGTGTTAACTTATTGTTTTTTCATTGGAACAATATTGCATAACAAAAGATAAACCGTGCCAATATCACGTCAAATAATCTACTTTTGCGCATCAAAATAAAATATACTAATGTCGATAAAAAACATAGCAATAATTGCGCACGTTGACCACGGTAAAACTACCCTGGTAGATAAAATGCTGCTCGCAGGAAAACTTTTCAAAGATCACGAAAAACCGGGTGACTTAATCATGGACAGCAACGACCTTGAGCGCGAAAGAGGAATAACTATATTATCAAAAAACGTTTCGGTTAATTATAAGGGAACAAAAATCAATATTATTGATACACCGGGGCACGCCGATTTTGGTGGCGAAGTTGAACGTGTATTAAACATGGCCGATGGTGTTTTGCTTTTAGTTGATGCATTTGAAGGCCCTATGCCCCAAACACGGTTTGTTTTGCAAAAAGCCATCGAATTAGGGTTAAAACCCATAGTGGTTATCAACAAAGTAGATAAACCCAATTGCAGGCCCGAAGAGGTGCAGGAATTAGTATTCGACCTAATGTTTAACCTCAACGGAAGTGAAGATCAGCTAAACTTTCCCACAATATACGGTTCGGCAAAAGAAGGATGGATGTCGAACGACTGGAAAGAAAAAACTGACAATATTATCGCGCTGCTCGATGCAATTATTGAGCATATTCCTGAACCACGCATCGAAAAAGGAAATTTACAAATGCTCATTACATCAATCAACTTTTCACCTTATTTAGGACGAATAGCCGTAGGTCGTTTGCAACGCGGAACCCTTGTCGAAGGACAACAGGTAAGTTTGTGCCACCGCGATGGAAGTATTGTTCGCACAAAAATTAAAGAGCTTAACGAATTTACCGGGCTTGGACGTACAAAAATTCAAAAAGTCGAAGCCGGAGATATTTGTGCCGTTATTGGCATCGACAGTTTCGAAATTGGCGATACCATTGCCGATATCGACAATCCACAACCACTCCCTCCTATTGCTATTGATGAACCAACAATGAGCATGTTGTTTACAATTAACAACTCGCCTTTTTTTGGTAAAGAAGGAAAATATGTTACTTCGCGACACATATATGACAGACTCCAAAAAGAGCTCGAAAAAAACTTAGCCCTCCGTATCGAAGAAACAAATAGTGCCGACTCGTGGAATGTTTTTGGACGTGGTGTTTTGCACCTTTCGGTTCTTATTGAAACAATGCGCCGCGAAGGTTTTGAATTACAAGTAGGACAGCCCCGCGTTATTATAAAACATGTTGATGGCGAAAAAATGGAACCTGTTGAAGAACTTACAATTGATGTTCTTGACGATTTTTCGGGTAAAGTTATCGAACTGGTAACACGCCGTAAGGGCGAAATGTTAAGCATGGAACGCAAAGGCGAACGCACACTTATCGAATTTCATATTCCCTCGAGAGGTATTATCGGATTACGAAACAATGTACTTACTGCAACTTCGGGCGAAGCTATTATTTCGCACCGATTTATCGAATTTCAACCCTATAAAGGCGATATCGAAAAAAGAAGCAACGGATCGCTCGTTTGTCTCGAAACCGGTACTACAATTGCATATGCACTCGATAAACTGCAAGACCGCGGAAAGTTTTTTGTAAAACCCGGAGACGATGTATACGAAGGTCAAGTTATTGGTGAAAATACCCGCGACGAAGACATTACAGTTAACATTACCCGTACAAAAAAATTGACAAACATGAGGGCATCGGGATCCGATGACAAAGCAAAACTGGCTCCGCCTGTAATTTTTAGCCTCGAAGAAGCTCTCGAGTATATTCAGGCCGACGAGTATGTCGAGATAACTCCAAAATCAATCAGACTCCGTAAAATATTTTTAAAAGAACACGAACGAAAACGAAGCAATAAGTAAAATACACAAATCCACTCAAAAAAAATGAGTGGATTTTTTTTGATATAATATTTTCACGACTGTTAAAAATTCAAAAAAAAAACAACACCAAAAATGTAAGCGTAAAACAATAATTCGGTGTAAAACAATAAAAACCAAACAACTCAACCGATATTTTATATTATTGCACTAATTATTAAATTCAATTCGTTTTATTTTCTCAGAAAAATCAGCTATTTTGTGCATCCGCAAAAAACATTATGAATATCATACACTATAAAAAAGTACAGATATCAAGATTTTAATGTAATTAATGTAATGTATGCCCCCTGCAATAAATACAAAAATGTTGGTGTTAGCAAATTCAATAAAAACTAAATAATTATTACAACAGAGCATTCTGTAGAGTTAATTAGCAAAAACGGCAGTGAAAATCACTGCCGTTTTTTTATCTTTTCCGTTTCTACAAATATTCGAGTACATTAACAACCATCATCCCGGCATTTTTTGCAGCTTCGATGCCTGCATTTCCATCTTCAAAAACCTGACAATACTGTGGCTCAACCCCCAAAAGTTTGGCACACAGTAAAAAGGTATCGGGCGCAGGCTTACCATGCAGCACATCGTCGGAAGTTACCAATGCATGCACGTTTTCAAAAATACCCAGAGACTTAAGCGTACTCACTGCAATACGCTTTTCGGAACCGGTACCACATGCTACAGGCATTGTATTGCAATAAGAGTTAAACACATCGAGCACTTTTTTTATTGGTTTTGTTGAGTGAATCGTTTTCAGATATTCGTTTTCTTTTTGTGCTACAACCTTTTCGGGATCGAAAGCTGCAGGATGAAACATTTCTTTAATCAACTGCATTTGGGGTAATACAGGAGTACCCGCTAAGGATAAAAACAAATCGTACTCAAAATCGATACCATAAAACCCCAATATTTTCCGATAAGCAGCATAATGCGAAGGCATGGTATCGGCCAGTGTTCCGTCAATATCAAAAATCAATGCTTTAGCACTGTTGCTAACAGGTATTTGTTTTTTATTATTCATAATATTCTCAGCCAAAATTTTTTATTTACACGATATACATTTGCTTATTACAACAAAAATAAACGAAAATTAATCAGTCATTTTTATTTTTCGATAACAAATTCTTACTATTTTGTTTGGGCATATGAATAACACCAAAAAACATATTCGAAAAATTATTTTTCGCATAATAATCATTGTAATTACTTCATTACTTTACATTTTTGCCTGCCTGTGGTTTTATATGCTGGCAAAAAATTCCGACAAAATAATCAAACAAACTTTAACCACATATGTAAATAAAACATCCAACAATCAGCTTACCCTGCAATACGATAGTTTGTGTATCGATATTGCATCGCGCGAGCTTTCGTTACACAATTTTAGCATCAATCCGGTTTCTGAAAATTCAGATTCGACTAAAAGCAAACACAAAATTGCAGGCAAACAAATAACGTTTTCGCAAATAAGTTTGTATTCAATTCTTATCGAAAACCGATTTAAAGCAGCATTACTTGCCTTTGATACACCTCAAATAAATATCAACAATCAAAACATTATCAAACCCGATTCACTTTTTACAAAGACTATTGAACAGGGCGATGTGGTTGATATTCCTCTATTTCGTGAAATATTTTTCGATACTATACGAATAACAAATGCTAATGTGTATTTCGATACTTTAGCAAAAGGAGCAAACCAACTCCCTCAAATTTATATCGAAGCAAAACATTTTAAACTTGGAGGAGAAAAATATACCGATACTCCCTACCCTTTTGATGTTTCGGACATTTCGCTTGTTGTCGACAATATTCATCAAACCATGCCCGACAGCTTGCATACCATTTCAATTAAGCAGATCAAAATGTCGCTTATTGAAAAAACCATTGCAGCATACAACGCTCAACTTGTACCAATTAACAACAATGTGTCTTCCGAAAATCTTTTTCGTGTTGATATGCCTGAAATAATTCTTCAATCGGATATGGTAGAAAAACTGCTCCAAAACGATTCAATTGAAATTAATCAGTTAATCCTTAAAAATCCGAATATTGAGATAAAATTTGGACCGAATGTCGAAAAAGGAACCCCAATTAATGAGATAAACCTGCATAAATTGGTCGAGAACAAGCTTAAAAATATTCGCATCAATCAGTTTTCAGTACTTCAATCAAATTTGAAACTTTTCCCTGCTCTATCGGATAGTGCTGCACAAAAAATTCAAAATCTCAACATGCACTTTTATCATTTTGAATCGAATGCATTGTCGTATCGCGATACAAGTTTGTTTATGTCGGCTGAAAATGCTGAACTCACAATGGAAAAATTCACACTTTACCATGCCGACAATATTCATAAACTTGCTATTGACAACATCAGCGCATCAACTATCACAAAAAAAATAATGACCGACAGCATACGTTTCGAACCCATATCAAATGCAAATACAAACGATGCAAGTACACTGATTTACACAAAAACCCCAAAAATTATTTTCGATGGCGTTGATTTTAAGGAATTTTATCATCACAAAATACTTCCAATGAAATCATTCGAAATTGTGAGCTCAAATACTCTTTTAAAAATAAAACAACAATTAATACAACAATCCGAAACCAAAGATAAAAGCATTATACTTGAAAAAACCCGCGACTATCTGCAAGGTATTTATATTGACAAAACCCATATACAAAACAGCTCATTAGAATATACCTACCTCACCGATGAAGATAAATCAGGGTTTTTTACCACAAATTTCTCCCTTTCTTTATCTGATTTATCAATCGATAGTGTAACATTTTACCGCTCCGACAAAATATTTTTTGCCCAGAGTTTTCAAATGAAACTTTTAGAAACAACATTGCAACTTGCCGATAATAAACATCACTTGCTTGTTGATTCGTTAAACCTTTCGAGCCTTGGACAAATGGCCGATATATATCAAATGAGCATTGTTCCAATTAACCCAAACAAAAAAAACACCGATTATTTCGAAATATACTTCCCGCATATACAATTAAGCGGAGCAAATTTACATCAGGCATTTTTTAACAAGCAATTGTATATTTCGGATTTTATTGTTTACAAACCTCTTATCAATATTAATAAAATAGGGAAATGGGAAACAAATAAAAACATTGCAACAAACTACCAAACCGACATTTACAACATGATGTCGGACTATATCCGAAAACTCACAATACGAAAACTCACTCTCAACTCCGGAGTGTTAAAACTGTTGCAAAGCAATAGTGATAAAAGCAACTTTGAGCTTTCAAACGAATTTTCAATCGATATGTATAATTTCGAAATCGATAAGAATTCGGAACAACGCAAAAACAAACTTTTTTTCTCCGACAATATCGATCTCGTACTTAAAGACCATTCGTTTACACTTGCTGATGGTGTACACAAAATTTTTGCTAAAGAAATTGGAATTCTCTCGTCGGACAAAAAAGTATACATGAACAATGCAAATTTGTATCCCGACATACAATCTAAAAATTTTGAAAACATGTACATCAGTATAATTGCCAATATTCCAAACGTAGAAATTAATCAGGCTAATATTTTTGATTTATTTACCAATGGATCGTTGTCGGTACAAAATATACATGTAAACAATCCCTCGATTAAACTGCTTTTCAGAAATGAAAATGAGAAGAAGAAAAAAAGCAAGCCCAAAAACACCAAACCTAAAATGATTATTGAAAATTTTGAAAGCATCCGTGCTAAAAACATTATTATCGATAATGGTTTGCTTGAACTTGCACGCAGCAAAAACAAACAATCGGTTCCGTTTGCAAATGCCCACATCGATTTTATGATTGAAAATGTTTCGGTAACACAAAACAAAGGGCACTTTGACTTTAATTACAAAAATTTTGAAAGCAAATTAAAAGATTTAACCTTTGACTTGCCCGACAATATCCATACTGTTAAAATTGGAAACATTAACTACAGTTTACAGCAAAAAGAGCTTTTACTGCAACAGGCATCAATTGCTCCATCAAAAAGTTATCCCGCAAATGAAAAAAAATTGTTTTTTGATATAAAAATCCCTGATATTAAAATTGGTAATTTTGACTTTGAAGAATATCTTAACAACAAAACTCTTGATATTGGAACACTTACAGCAAACAAACCCTCAGTAAAAATTGAAGATAAAAGAATCGAAAACACACAAAACAAAAAATTTTCGCCTTATAAAATGCAACTATTCGGTACAGTTGAATCGTTTGCAAAGCATGTAAAAGCAAAAAAAATCAACATAAACGAAGCTAGTTTTTCGCTAAACAACACAAAAAATTTATCGCTCAGCAACATTGATATTGAAGGAACTGCATTTAGAATTGACAAATACGAAAGTAGCGAAAACCGATTATTAAACTGCGATAATGTACGACTATCGGTATCCGACATTAAAAAACCCCTGGGCACCAATGGACATTACACATACAGTATCGACAAAATGATTCTATACAGCGACGGCCGGTTTGATATTCACAATGCAAATCTAAAGCCCACCATATCGCGCGATGAGTATGCCAAAATCAAAAAATATCAAACCGATTATTTTACAATAAGCAATGCACATTTTAGCGGAAACGATTTTAATCTTAATGAGTTTATCGAAAACCAATCGGTAATTATTGGAAATCTTACAGCCGATTTTGACAGAGTTACAATACATCGCAACAAAACATATCCTTTACATCCCGACCAAAAGCCACCTATGCCACAAGAAGCTATTCGAAAAGCAAAACTCAAAATGCAAATAAAGCAAGCCAGCATTACATCAAATTATTTTGAATATACCGAACTCGAACCCGAAGCGATAGACACCAGTATGGTTTTTTTCACAAATTTGCGTGCCGATATTAGCAACATAAACAATATACAAGTTGAGAAAAACGAACAAATGCCGGCACTTATTCAAGCAATGTTAATGGGACAAGGGAAAATGATTATCAATTCGACATGGGATTTACATTCGTTCGACAACAAGTTTACAATGAATGCCCAATGCTACCAAATACCACTAAAAACTCTCAATCCAATTACCGAACCCGGGCTTAAACTATCGATACGCGAAGGATTAAACCAAAAACTCGAAGCTTCGTTTACGGCAAACAACGACTCATCGGTTGGAACAATGAAATTTGCGTATAACGATTTAAAAGTGTCAATTTTAAATAAAAAAAATGGCGAAGTACGCGAGGGAAAATTCATTAGTTTCTTAGTAAACACACTTGCTTTACGCTCCGATAATCCACGTAAAGGCCGAATATTAATGCCGGTTAAATTTAAATTTTATCGCGATAAACAACGATCGGTAGTTGGGTACTGCTGGCGATCGGTTTATGCCGGAATTCAGGCTACACTGGGAATCAAAGAAAAGGAAACAAAACCTGAGGATGAAATCAAAAAACCCGACAATGAATAAATTATTATTATCCGAAATTATTTTTTCACAGGCTTTCAAATCGGCATAGATTTTCATTTTTTTTCATATTTTAGCAATCAAATAAAAATTATTAAACATGACAAGTATAAAAGGAACACAAACAGAAAAGAACTTACTAAAAGCCTTTGCAGGCGAATCGCAGGCACGCAGCCGGTATACGTATTTTGCAAAAGTGGCTAAAAAAGAAGGTTTAGAACAAATTTCGGCCATATTTATGGAAACTGCCGAAAACGAACTCGAACATGCTAAACGTTTCTTTAAATTTTTAGAAGGTGGAATGGTTGAAATAACTGCTGCTTACCCTGCAGGCGTTATTGGCACAACACTCGAAAACCTGAAAGCAGCTGCCGATGGCGAAAATGAAGAATGGAGCGAATTGTATCCCGAATTTGCAAAAATTGCCGAAGAAGAGGGCTTTAAAAATATTGCAAACGTATTTAAAATGATTGCTAAAGTTGAAAAAGAACACGAAGCTCGTTATCGTAAATTATACGACAACATCGAATCGGGCAAAGTATTCAAACGCGATGGAAAAGTATTTTGGAAATGCCGTAACTGCGGTTTCATTCACGAAGGAAGTGTTGCTCCAAAAAAATGCCCCGCATGCGATCATCCTCAATCGTATTTTCAAATTAACGAAGACAATATTTAATTACAGTTGATAAATTTTTTAAAGGCTGCCTGTTTACAGGTGGCCTTTTGTTTTATACTGCCTTGCTTACAATTGTATCAAATTTATTTCAGCATCATAAATCACATTTTTTTTAGTAAACTTTGTTTATTATTGTTGTACAACAAAATTTAAAACTTACTACACAATGAAAAGATTTGTTTTAGCAGCACTACTAACAACACTATGGGCATTTACCCATGCACAATTAACACCACAGCAAGCAAACCAACAAATGCAACGGGGTATAAACCTTGGCAATACTCTTGAGCCTCCGTACGAAGGAAGCTGGAATAATGGCCCGGTTCAGGAATACTATTTCGATGATTACAAGCAAGCAGGTTTTACATCGATACGTATTCCGGTACGATGGGATAACTATACCGACCGAACAAGCCCGTACACAATAAACACCGAGTGGATGGATCGTATTGAACAAATTGTTGACTGGGCTCTTGAACGCGATTTGTTTGTTGTTATTAATGCTCATCACGAAGAATGGATTAAACAACATTATCAAGAACAAAACATGCTCGACAGGTTTGACAGTATTTGGAGTCAAATTGCCGTTCGGTTTAGCAATAAACCCGAAAAGCTTTTGTTCGAAATAATTAACGAACCTAATGGTATTCCTTTGGCCGAACTAAACCAAATGAATCAACGCATACTCTCGATAATTCGAAATACAAACCCTACACGCATTGTACTATACGGCGGACACATGTGGTCAAACTCGTCTGAGCTTATTGCTGCACAAATCCCTAACGACGACTATATCATCGGGTATTTTCACTCGTACGACCCCTGGAGCTTTGCCGGCGAAGCAAATGGAAAATGGGGATCGACAAGTGACCGAAATGCGCTCAAATCAAAATTCAATCAAGTACAGGAATGGTCCGAAAAAAACAATGTACCCGTTACTCTCAACGAGTTTGGTGCTATTTCGAAGTTTACCGATGGCGATGGAAATATTCGGGTGAATGACTACAACTCGCGAATGAAACATTATGCTGCATATGTTGAGGAAGCAATAAACCACAACTTTTCGTTTAACGCTTGGGACGATGGCGGCGATTTCAGAATATACCAACGCGAAAGCAGGCAATGGAACGAAATAAAAGATATCCTGATTTACACTTCGGACTCAACTCCTACAAAACTAGCAATCGAAACAGTGCGCGATTCAGTGTTTAGCCTAACATGGCAAAACCGACATAACAATGCCGACAGTATTTTTATTGAACGTGCAACAAACAATGCAAATTTCGAAAAATACGCCGCGCTGGCTCACAATGCAAGCATTTTTGAAGATGAGAATATTGCTGCTGGCAATTATTATTATTACAGAATTGTGCTGCATTATTCTGACACAACCGATATTCCATCGTATCCGATACGCGAATACGCACAACCCTTTTACCGCGAACCTTTTTACGGACAAGCATTTACAATACCCGGAATTATCGAAGCCGAAGATTTTGACTTTGGTGGACAGGGATTAACCTATAACGACTTAACAAATTATAACGAACCGGGCGAGTATCGCACTTCGGAAAATGTGGATATTGAAGCACGCCCCGATAGCGGATACCAAATTGCTTATGTGAATGTTGGCGAGTGGACAGAATATACCATTAGTACTGCACAAGCAGGTTTGTACCCCGTAAATTTATATGTTGCTTCACTCGACGGCGGAGGTAAAATATCGCTCGCCTCAAGTGTCGACAAAACAACATTTACGGTACCGGCGAGCAACAGCTGGACTGACCTTGTAAAAATTGAGGGCGAAATTGAACTCGAAGAAGGTGAAAGTATTTTAAGACTCAACATTGTGGCTGTGCCGCAATTTAACATTGATCGATTTGAAATTCTTGAAAAAATTGAAGAATTGGCTATTGACGAGATTAAAAACACTATAAAAATTTATTCGCACACACAAAATTATGTAAGAATCGAATTACCCTACAAACAAAGCGGAACAGTTTCGTTCTACGATGTAAACGGAAAAATTATCTCAAAAAATATACTTCATGATATTCAAAACAATGTATTTATTCCGCAATCAGGATTTGTATTGTACAATATTCAAACCCTTACTGGGAAAAAATACTCAGGAAAAATTATGGTAAAATAAATCAGGCAAGCAGCAAACGAAATGCCGGTGTTAATATAAAACATCGGCATTCTTTTTTTGTATATTGGCTGAACTTTAGCGATCACTTCATAATTTGGGTTGGTATAAATTTTTAAACATAAAT